>CAZOMZ010000056.1:0-9597 GCA_964581065.1 uncultured Loktanella sp.
GCACCATGCGGCGGCTTCGGCGATGCCCATGACCTTGAGGCCCTCACCTTCGGCCTTTGCGATCGAAGGCGAGCCTTCGCGCAGGGCAACAACAAGGTTCTTGGCGCCGCTGTCGCGCAGGTTCAGAGCGTGAGCGTGGCCTTGGGAGCCGTAGCCGAGGATGGCGACTTTCTTGTCCTTGATCAGGTTCACGTCGCAGTCGCGGTCGTAATATACGCGCATTGGTTTTTATCCTTTGATTGAGCTGTTCTCTGGCGCTCTTATAGCCGTCTTGCGCGAATTTGTGAGTGTTGGAGTCTGAGTATTTTGGGCAAAATGATGATTGTTATTCGATCATTGTCATAATATCAGAAAATCTATGCTTGATGAGATTGACCGCCGACTTTTGCGCCTGTTGCAGGCCGATCCCACCTGTGGCGTGCCGGAACTGGCCGAAGCGGTCGCATCGACGCCCGCCCGTATCGGCCGTCGATTGGATGGCTTGCGCAGCCGGGGCATCCTGCAGGGCAGTCGTGCTGTCATTGACTGGCGTGCGTTGGGATACAGCGTGGCGGTCAGCCTGCGGATCACCCTCGACAAGACCGTGGCCCGCGCCTTTGACGACTTTATCGCTGCAGCCCGCGAAGTGCCGGAGGTCATCGAAATCCAGACCTTCCTTGGCCGCGTGGATGTGCGGCTCTCGCTGATCGCGCGCGATCTGCCGGACTACCAGCGCATTTACCGTGAGGCCGTTCTGCCGCTCCCTCATATCGCAGATATCGAGGCTTTGATGACAGTGGCGACAGTCAAATCCGACGAGAGCCTCCCGCTATGACGTTGGACGAAATCGACCGCGCCATCCTGCGCAGCCTGCAGGCGAATGCCGATCAGTCGACCACGCAACTGGCGGCAAAGCTGGGGCTCAGCCAGCCGGCCACATGGCGGCGCATCCGGCGCTTGCAGGAAGCCGGCATCATCGCGCGGCGGCAGTTGCGGCTGGATGCCGAGAAGGTCGGTTTCGGGGTGACTGTCTTTTTGGGGGTGAAACTGGCCACGAAGGGGCGCGTCAGCCTCGAGGATTTCGAACGCGCCATTGGCGCAATTCCCGAGGTGCAGACTGTTGATCACGTACTGGGTCTTTATGACTACCGCCTGCGGGTTGTCGCCCGCGATCTGGCCGACTTTGAACGCGTCCTGCGGCGGCGGATCATGACCATGCCGGGGGTGGGTGATGTCGAGGCGAATGTCCTTCTGAGTGAAGAACGCAGGCCGGGGCCGATCTGACCGGACCGCGTTAACGAAATCCTGACATATGCAGGCCATCTATCCCGCATCAAGTTGGGGGCTCTGGCATGTTTATGCGGATCGCGACCTGGCGTGCGGTCACCATCGCCGCCATGCTGACCACTTTGGCGGCAATCGTTATTTCACTTGGAATGGTCTACCAGCTTTTCCACGGTCAGGACCGGCGGGCGGCCATGACCTTGTCGCCGATCATCACATTCGTGATTACCATGCCATTCAGTTTCTTCATCTGGGCGCAGGTCCGCCAGAATGTCTTGTTGAACAAAGAACTGCAGCGGCTGGTCAATCGCGACAGGCTCACGGATGTGGCCACGCGTGATTTCTTTTTTGCCAAGATGAAGGATGATCCGGGGGCCTATGGGATTTCGCTCATGGTGGATATCGACCACTTCAAAGCGGTGAATGACACCTATGGTCATTTGGCAGGGGACCGCGTGATCAGCCGCGTTGCGGATATTCTGCATGAGAATACGCGGGCCAATGATATCGTCTGCCGCTTCGGTGGTGAGGAGTTTGTCGTCTTCCTCAAAGACCAAAGCGAAACAAGCGGTTACGAGGTGGCAGAGCGGATGCGCCAGATGATCGCTGCAGACCAGATGCGTTTTGATGAGCATCTTTTCCGTGTCACCGTTTCGATCGGGGGATCGCTGAAAGACCGGTTGGCGAGCATCGACATGGCAATCAAACAAGCGGATCAGGCGCTGTATCGGGCCAAAACAGGTGGACGCAACCGCACGGTCTTTGCCACACCGCCGGATACCGCAGCGGCATAGCGTCAGGCCGGAGGGTGACTGCCGACGGTATACCAAGATAGGCTTTGCACTGCTGCGATGATGCGTTTAGCCATGGATCGTCAATACGGAGGCGACAATGGACGGCGCAAATACACCTGTAGACCCAGATGGCTTGATGGAATTCTCGGTGGTCTTTACCGACCGCTCGCTCAACCACATGTCCAAAGTCTTTCAGGGCGTCATGACCGACATCTCGGGGATGTTGAAAGAGGTCTACAACGCCGATGCTGTTGCCATCGTTCCGGGCGGAGGCACCTACGCAATGGAGGCGGTGGCCCGCCAGTTTGGCGCAGGCGCCCATGCGCTGGTCGTGCGCAACGGGTGGTTTTCCTATCGGTGGAGCCAGATTTTCGAAGCGGGAGACTTCACCGCCCAAACGACCGTGATGAAGGCGCGGCAGGCGGGCAACGACACCCGCGCACCTTTTGCACCTGCCCCGATTGAGGACGTGATCGCCGCCATCAATGAGGCGAAACCAGACGTTGTCTTTGCACCCCATGTGGAGACTTCGGCCGGTATCATCCTGCCTGACGACTATATCACCGCACTTGCCGCCGCCGCCCATAGCGTCGGGGCGATTATGGTGCTGGACTGTATCGCCTCCGGTTGCGCATGGGTCGATATGAAGGCGACGGGCGTTGATGTGCTGATCTCGGCCCCGCAAAAGGGCTGGTCCTCAACGCCGAGCGCGGGGCTGGTGATGATGTCCGACCGTGCCGTTGCGCGGATGGGTGAAACCACATCGAATTCCTTCGCCGTTGATCTGAAGAAATGGCACAGCATCATGCAGGCCTATGAGAACGGCGGCCATGCCTATCACGCGACGATGCCGACTGACGGGCTGCGTGCCTTCCGCGACACCATGTTGGAAACGCGCGAATTCGGTTTCGAAAAACTGAAAGAGGCGCAATGGGCACTTGGCAATGCTGTTCGCGCGGCCTTGGCCGAACGTGGGATCAAGTCGGTTGCGGCCGAAGGCTTTGGCGCGCCGGGTGTTGTGGTCAGCTACACGGATGATCCCGCGATCCAGAACGGATCAAAGTTCATGGCGGAAGGCATGCAGATTGCCGCCGGTGTGCCGCTGCAATGTGACGAGCCTGCCGATTTCCGCACATTCCGTCTGGGCTTGTTCGGGTTGGACAAGCTTTATGATGTGCAGGGCACGTTGGACCGTCTTCTGCCGGTGCTGGACCGCGTCCTTTAGGACGCGCCCAGACCCATCTGCATCAGCGTCCGGCGGACAGGCGCCACTCCATAGAGCGCTTCGATCCCCTTGGTGCGCAGGCTTTGCGCGAGGGGATTGCCCGCCATTGATGCACGGTTCAGCGCGTCGATGCCGGTGATCCGCAGTTTGATATCAGGATGGCGTTCACGGGCATAGGCAGTGAGCATCGCCGATGTGCCAAGTTGATCCGGCTGTGCAGCGGCAAGATCAAGCAAGCATGACAGATCCCGCAGGGACATATTCAGCCCCTGCGCGCCAATCGGTGGCATGACGTGGGCTGCCTCGGCAACAAGGGCTGTGCGCGGGGCGGTGATCTCATCCGCGATCTGGCTGATGATCGGCCAGACGCCACGACGCGTGGCAAGCTTCAGCGGCCCATAGAGAGAGCCGGACCGATCGTTTGCCGCGTCTTCAAAGTCGGCCTCGGTCAAGGCCGCGAGGCGGTTCACTTCGGCCCCTTTGTCCATCCAGACAACGGCCGAGCAGGGGCGCCCCTCATGGTCGGGCAGAGGCACCAAAGTGAACGGGCCGCCAGCGCGGTGGATTTCGGTCGAAATGTTGTCGTGCGGCGCATCGTGCGTCACAGCGAAAGTCAGTGCCTTCTGCCCGTAACGCATTGTTTTGGCCCCAATACCTGCTGCCTGTCTGACTGCAGAGTTGCGCCCGTCCGCGCCGATCAACAGCTTTGCGGACAGTTGTGCGCCATCGCTCAGCGTCACGATCACCTCTGCGGTCCGCGCCAGCATTGATTTGAACCCGATCCCCGGACGGAAGTCGACATTCGGCAGCTCTTGCAGCCGTGCCACCATTTCCCGCCGGAGCAGCCAGTTGGGCAGGTTCCAGCCAAATGGCTGTTCCGAAATATCGGAGGCGTTGAAATCCCGTGTGACAGGCGCCTCGGTGCCAATATCGACAATCCGCATCACCTGCAGGGGCGCGGCAAACGGGGCAAGCTTTGCCCACAAACCAGCTGCTTCAAGAAACCGCTGTGCGGGTTGCAGGAAAGCTGTCGTGCGCAGGTCTGATCCGTCCTGATCCCCGACGGTCACCGGCGGGGTCGGATCAACGATTGTGACGTGAAATCCGGCTGTGCCGAATGCAGCGGCTGCGGTCAGGCCAGCGACACCGCCGCCCGCGATCACGATATCTGTGGGTGTACGTTCCATCACATTGACATATGCCGCAGGCCGCACCGCGGAAAGGGTCAGCGCACCAACTGCGACAAGAAATCTGTCAGATCATCGCTGTGGTGATGCACAAAGTCGTGGTCGCCCTTTTCACGATGCACATGCACGGTCCTCATCCCCAAGGCATGTGGAACAGCCAGATTGCGGGCCTCATCCTCGAAAATGGCGCCCTTGGTCGGGTCGATCCCATCCTTTGCAAAGACACGTGAAAAGGCCAGTTCAGTAGGTTTCGGCGCGAATTCCGCGTGCTCGACACCGTAAACCGCATCAAACGCGCGCGTCAGGCCACGTTTGGCCAGAACGCGCTTGGCATGGTTCTCGGAGCCGTTGGTATAGACGATCCTGCGGCCTTTCAGTCGGCGCAGGGCGGCAACCAGTCTTTCGTCCTCTTCCAGATGCGAGATGTCGATATCGTGCACATCGGCCAGAAAGTGGTGGGGATCGATCCCGTGATGTTCGATCAACCCGACAAGTGTTGACCCGTATTCATCCCAATAGTCATGACACAAGCGCAGCGCGGCTTCCTGGTCCAGACCTGTGATCCGCTGCACATAGGCTGAAAACCGGACATCCATCTGCCCGAAAAGATCGGCGGACGGGTGATAGAGCGTGTTGTCGAGGTCAAAGACCCAGGTTTCCACATGTGCAAAATACTGCGCGACCATGCGGCGAAACTAGGATGCGTTCCGAGGCAAGGCAATCGCTTTACCTTGATCGGTCGGGGAATACAGGCGTATTGTCCTGACAAGACGTGAAGGACTTTCCATGCAAGACAGCCGAGCCAATCAGAAAGACGCCTACGCCCTGATTCTGGAGGCGATCGACAGTCACATCTACAAACCGGGTGACCGGCTGGTCGAAAGCGAACTGGCCGAAAGGTTCGGCGTCTCGCGCACTCCGATCCGCGAAGCGTTGCAGCGGCTTGAGACCCAATCCCTGCTGACCCGTGACGGCCGGTCACTGATCGTGGCGTCGCTGGATCATTCGCAGTTGTCAGAGCTATATGTCGTGCGTGGTGAACTAGAGGGATTGGCCGCAAGGCTCGCTGCGCGTCATGCCACGCCAGAAGAGATCAAAGTCCTGCGCGACATGATGGAGGACGACAAGGCGCTGATCGGTGATCCAGCAGCACTCAGCCGGGCCAACCGGCGCTTTCACAAGCAAATCCATCTGGCCTCGCATAACCGTTTTCTGGTCCAGCAGCTTGATCTGGTGCACCGTTCGATGGCTTTGCTGGCAACAACGTCAATTGCTGCCGAGGGCAGGGGGGATCAAACCCTCAAGGAACATGCAGCAATCGTTGCCGCGATCGAGGCCGGTGATGGTGATGCCGCTTACAAGGCGCTTCGTGACCATATCTCCAAGGCCTTCGTCACACGGCTCAAGCTGGATGCTGCTGCGGTCGAAGCTGCCGAATAGCGCCTACGCGGCGCTCATTGCCTCGGCAAAGCGTTCAAACAGATAGTAGCTGTCCATCGGACCCGGGCTGGCTTCGGGGTGGTATTGCACGCTGAAGACAGGGCGGTCGACCATACGGATGCCGCAGTTGCTGCCGTCAAAGAGCGAGACATGGGTTTCCACCACACCTTCAGGCAGGGTCTGGCTGTCTACGGTAAAGCCGTGGTTCATCGACGTGATCTCGACCTTGCCGGTGTCCATGTCCTTGACGGGATGGTTCGCGCCATGGTGGCCGTGGTTCATCTTGATCGTCTTGGCGCCAAGGGCGAGGGCCAGCATCTGATGGCCAAGGCAAATGCCAAAGACGGGCAGATCGGCGTCGAGCACACCTTTGATCATGGGCACCGCGTATTTGCCGGTTGCGGCAGGATCGCCAGGACCATTGGACAGGAAGACACCATCAGGGTTCAGGGCCAGAACGTCTTCGGCTGTCGCGGTCGCAGGCAACACGGTAACGTCACAGCCCGCACTGGCCAGACAACGCAGGATGTTGCGTTTCGCGCCATAGTCGATGGCAACCACCTTGTGCTTGGGGTCGGTCTGGGGCTTGTAGCCTTCGGGCCATGCCCACCGCATTTCGTTCCAGTGATAGCTTTGCGCGCAGGTGACATCCTTGGCCAGATCAAGGCCTTCGAGACCTGCAAAACCGCGGGCAGCCTTTACCAGCGCCTCGATATCAAAAACGCCCTCGGGGTTGTGGGCCATCGCCACATGCGGCGCACCCTGCTGCCGGATTGCGCGGGTCAGGCGGCGGGTGTCGATGCCCCCCATGCCGATCCGGTTGCGCTTGGCGAGCCATGCGGTCAGTTCTTCGGTCGCGCGCCAGTTCGACGCATCCGTCGGATCCCACTTCACGACCATGCCCGCCGCGACAGGGTCGGCCGTTTCGTCGTCTTCGGGGTTCACGCCGGTGTTGCCGATGTGGGGAAATGTAAAGGTGACGATCTGCCCGGCATAGGACGGATCGGTCATGATCTCCTGATAGCCGGTCATCGCGGTGTTAAAGCAAAGCTCGGCGACGGTTTCGCCTGTCGCGCCAAACCCCATTCCGTAGAAAATGGTGCCATCCGCAAGTGCCAAACATGCTGTCGGTTTCTGCGCCATACCCATTCTCCCATCGGTCAAATTGTGGCGGGTTTAAGGGGGTCTGACCGCGTGGTCAAGACCGGATCAGCCCCTTTAAAACTTGGGCCCCTAACCTTATGGAAACCTTGTCATCGGTAGGGCCCCCGACTATGTTGCCGTTTCGTTTGACGAGAAATGTACGGGACACATTCATGGACATGCGCGAACGGGTCAATGTGGCCCTGAAAGATGCAATGCGGGCGAAAGAGGCCGACAGGCTGTCGACCCTGCGCCTGATCAATGCGGCGATCAAGGACAAGGACATCGCCTTGCGGGGCACAGGGGAAGAGACCGCAGGCGTCACAAACGACGACGTGCTGGCCATAATGGGCCGTATGGTCAAACAGCGGCAGGAAAGCGCCCGTGCCTACGAAGAAGGCGGACGTCTGGAACTGGCGGAAAAGGAACTCTCGGAAGTCAAAGTCATCGAGGAATTCCTGCCCAAACAGTTGAACGAAAACGAGGTCGAGACGGCCATCGATGCAGCCATTGCCGAAGTCGGTGCAACCAGCATCCGTGACATGGGCAAGGTCATGGCGGCCCTGAAGGGCAAATACACCGGACAGATGGATTTCGGTAAGGCCGGACCAATGGTCAAGAACCGTCTGGGCTAGGTCCTAGCGAAACGCCCCTTTCAATTCGTTATAGAGTGTCACGCGTTCCTCGGCGTCGAGGAATGCGCCCAACTCGACCTCGCGGTCGCCCCCGCGCAAGGTCAGGTAATTCTCGACAGGTCCGCCCTTGGGATGCAGGTGCACAGTCACCCAATAGCGGTTGGCGCGCCATTCCTGCACGTCTCCTGAAGGATTGTGGCGGGTCAGGGCTGCGTGTGTTGTGTCGACAGTCAGTTCCTCCAGCACCTCACCACGTTTGTAGCTGATGTGCAGCGCATACCAGACGCCGGCCAGCATCAGCGCGAAGAACGGCAAAAGGCCCCAGAGCACCGGTTGCCCCAGCAACGTCAGCAAGGGCAGTGATACGAGTGCCGCCGTCGCGCCGATGAAGATCACAAAGTCTTTGCGCAAGAGCGAGCGATAGGGCCAGAGGCTAAGCTGCCAGTGGCCTTTGTCATCGAGAGGCTTTGGGTTCCATTCGTAGGGCATGTGAGGGTTGTAGCGGTGTCGTCGCAGGCGTCAAATGCGCGCTTTGGCGCAGTCAGACTGCATGCGGGCGCAATCTGTCGACCTCGCTGCCGTAGGGTGTTGCCGTATCAGGGAGTGCGGGAATGATGACGGCATCTTCATACCGCAACTGCCTGACGAGAACCGGCAACAACCGCCGGAACGCAGCCGGGATCGATGGATCAGGGGCAGGAACGTCGTGGCGGATCAACGCATGCAGTTTCGGCAGGTTGTAGTAGGGCACCATGGTGAACAGGTGATGCTCAAGGTGATAGTTCATATTGAGATAGATAAACCGGCTGATCGGGTTCATCAGCACCGTGCGGGTGTTCAGGCGGTGATCATGCACATTCTCGGCCAGTCCGAGATGCTGCAACAGCCCTGTCAGTACATGGTGCCACGCGCCATAGAGCCTGGGAAGGCCGATCACCATCAGTGGCAGAATTGATCCCGTCCACGCCGCCAGCAGTATGACCATCCCGTAGATCAGACTCCAGAGCCGTGCGACGGCAAAGACTTTTGGCCGATCCTGCGCACGAACATATGTTTCTTCATCAGGGTGGAGTCGCCCGCTGGCGTGTAGGCCCATGCGCTTGACCAGATGCCATGTGTCGATCAGCCCGAAGAGGTTCAGCAAGACCTTTCCCAGATCGGGTGGCCGCATGGCGACGATTTCCGGATCCCGTCCCACGATGACGGTGTCGGTGTGGTGTCGCACGTGGCTTGCCCGCCATGTGACGGGGTTCCGCAGCAGCATGAAACAGGCGATCTGGTAGACCACCTTGTTCATCCACTCCGTCTCAAAGGCTGTGCGGTGCCCGCATTCGTGCCACCGCGAATCCGAGGCAGAGCCATAGAGCACCCCATATGCAAGCCAGAAAGGGGCAGACCACCACGAGGGCCAGAGTGCGATGGCGATCCCCGCAAGCACAGCCATGCTGCCGAGCCACAGCACTGTGTCCCGCATTGCAATCGCGTCGGATTTTTCCATCAGCGCGCGGATGTCTTTCGGATCGACCTTCGGCCGATACCACTGCGGGCTGGTGCCCGAGAGATCATCACGTCCTGCGAGTGCATAGTTGCGTGTCATGCCGTCACGCTAGGGTCTTGGTGTCATTCTGGTCAACGCAAGACCGGAAAAGAAAAAGCCCCGCCAACGGGCGGGGCTTTCGTTTTGTGTATTGCGGCGGCGCTAGTGCGCGTGCTGCTTGTCCCAGTCCTCACGCTTTGGCAGCGTTTCGAAGGTATGCTCTGGTGGCGGGGATGGCAGTGTCCATTCCAGCGTGTCTGCATACTCGTTCCATGGGTTGTTCTCGGTCACTTTTGCACCGCGTGTCAGCGTGTAGAAAAGAACGCCGATGAAGAACAGGAACGATGCGAAGGACAGGAACGCGCCCCAGCTC
>CAZOMZ010000057.1:0-9453 GCA_964581065.1 uncultured Loktanella sp.
GAACCGCAAGCCTGGGCAACTCTCGGGCGGTCAGCGCCAGCGCGTTGCGATGGGCCGTGCGCTGGTGCGCGATCCCAAGCTGTTCCTTTTTGATGAACCGCTTTCGAACCTTGATGCCAAGCTGCGCGTCGAGATGCGCACCGAAATCAAGGCCCTGCACCAGCGTCTGGGCGCGTCGATGGTCTATGTCACCCACGACCAGATCGAGGCGATGACACTTGCCACCAAGATCGTCGTGATGAAGGGCGGCGTGATCCAGCAGATCGGTACCCCGTCCGAAATCTATAACCGCCCCGCGAACCTGTTTGTCGCAGACTTCATGGGCAGCCCGGCGATGAACCTCATTCCGGCGAAGGCACGCAAGAACGGGAACGGCGTCCAGATCGAAATCTCCCGCAAGAGCGGCGATCCGATCGTATTGCATGATGCCAAGAACACCGATCTCCCCGAAGATGTCATCATGGGCGTGCGTCCCGAAGACATCGCCGACGCGGTTCTGGGGCGTGGTGGCGCGGCACAGGAGGCAGACTGCATGATCGATATCGTGGAACCGGCTGGAGCCGATACATTTGCTGTAATGGAGTTGGGCGGCAAACATGTGACCGCGCGCCTGCACGCCGAAACCGAAGCCGCTGCCGGTGCATCGCAAAAGCTGGCTTTTGATCTCAGCAAGGTGTCGTATTTTGCACCCGACAGCGGCGAGCGTCTGAACTGATCCATCCAACGGCGGAATTGCATCGGGCCCCGGCAGTGGGGGCCGGTCCTAGTCAGCCAGTGAAAACGTTGCCGCGGCTTCGGCCAACAGATCAAGCGTGTCGATTGTCTCTGCGACACCGTCGAGACAGCCTGCAATGATGGAAAACTCGGAGCAGGCGATCAGTTGGAGGTCCGCACCGCGGGCAACAAGCTCTGCTGACATGGTCCTCAAAGCTTGGCTGGCGGCCGCAAGGTCTCTTCCTGCTTTGATGGTGCGGATGGCCTGTAGCATGGTTTCCTCGGAGGCTGGCCAAATGGCGTGCAGCCCGCGTTGTGCGAGCGCCTTGTCATAGAGCCGCGTATGAAAGACCGCAGGCGAGGCAAGCAGTCCGACACTGCCGCCTGAACCAAGCAACTGCGCTGCATGGTCCGAGGCAAGCTCAATCAGATTGATGAGCGGGATATCGACCACAGCCGTGATTGCGCCCGCATAGAAATGCGCGGTGTTGCAGGGCATCACGAGCGCCTTTGCTCCGGCGTCCTGCAACCGCCCCGCCATGCGGGCGAGGTCCGGCCCCGGGTCAGCCCCTGTCTTTTCGATCAGATGCGCGATGCGCGATGGCACCTGCGGGTTCATGTCGATGAGAAGGGGAATGTGATCGGTGTCGTCCTGTGCGGCTACCCGCCTCAGCATCTTGCTTTGGAAAAGGATGGTCGCCTCTGGCCCCATCCCCCCAAGCACACCGATCACAAGGGGCAAGGTCATTCCCTACATATTGACCCAGCGTTTGGCGTGATCGAATGCCTGTGAATACCCTGCCAGCGCGGCGGCGCCGCCTGTATGCAGGAACACAATGCGCTGATCCTTGAAGTGGCCCTTGCGCGCCAGATCAATGAGACCTGCTGCACCCTTGGCGGAATAGCAGGGGTCAAGCAGGATGCCGTCCAGTTCGGCGAACATCTGGATCGCTTCGATGCCGCTTGCCGTGGGCAGACCATAGCCGTCGCCGACGTAGTCCGTATTCGCCACAACATCCTCGCGTTTGACCACACCTGCGCAGTTCAGCTTTTCGGCTGTCCGCGTCGCAAGGTCAAAGACCATCTGTTCCTGTTTGGGCTGTGGCGCGCGCGTGCCGATCCCGAGCACCGGGATCTGTGCATTCATCGCGCACATGCCGGTCACAAGGCCCGCCTGCGTGCCCGATGATCCGGTGGCGTGAACCAGCCGGTCGATTTTGAGGCCGCGATCATTGGCCTGCGATACCAGCTCGAAGGCTGCGTTGACGTAGCCAAGGGCACCTGTGGGGTTGGAACCACCGCCGGGGATGACGTAGACATTCTTGCCTTCCGCGCGCAGCTTGTCCGCAACCTTGTTCATTTCGGCAACCATGTCGTGCCCGCCGGGAAACTTCTCGGTTGTTGCACCGTGAAGATGCTCCAGCAGCACGTTGCCGTTGTTATTGTAGTTGGGGTCGGCATAGCCCGTGCGATCTTCGAGAAGGATATGACAGTTCATCCCCAATGCAGCCGCAAACGCAGCCGTCTGGCGTCCGTGGTTGGTTTGCGTTGCCCCCTGCGTGAGCACCGTATCGGCACCCTGCGCTTCGGCTTCGGCCATCAGAAACTCCAGCTTGCGGGTCTTGTTGCCGCCGGTCGACATGCCGGTGCAGTCGTCGCGCTTGATCCAGATTTCTACCCCCAGTTCTTTCGAGAGGCGGCGCATGGGTTCAAGCGGGGTTGGAAGATGAGCGAGGTGGAGCCGGGGAAAACGAGCAAGATGCATTGTGCATATCCTGATGAAAGGTCGGTTGAAGGCGGTGAGTGAGTGGTGAGTGGGCGGGGTTGTAGGCAAGAACAGGCGGCATCGCCGTCTAGTTCAGAAAATCGTCAAGCAGATGGTTGAACAGGGCAGGTTTCTCGAGGTGGGCGGCGTGAGACGTCCCGGGCATAACAGCCAGTTCGGCGTTCGGGATTTTCTCCCACATCTCCTGAACTTGCGGCCAGCGATAGGAACGATCCGTATCGCCCCACAGGATCAGTGTCGGCATCGGCAGGAACTCCAGATGCGGGCGACCGTCCCAACGCTCCATGCCGTCATAGGCCATCAGCGCGGCTTCTCGCGACGCCGGTGCGCCGATCCTCGCCAGCGTGTCGACATGCGATTGTCCGGCTGCCGATTTGCTATCAAGGACCCATGTCGCGCCAACGCGCCGTATGGTTTTCATAATGCCATCTGCCAAAAGCCGCTGGCGTGATACGTCAATCGTCTCGAAGCGGTTTGGCATCAACCCCAGAGGCCCCGTGCCATAGAGCACCAGTTTCTTGACGCGATCAGGGATTTTGGCCGCGATCGTCTGCACGATCATCCCGCCCATTGAGTGCCCGAGCAGCGCGAAGTCTTTAATGCCCAGGCGATCGAGAACCTCGATCACATAGTCTGCAAGCCCTTCGATCCCGACACGTCCGGGAAGGTCCGAGGCCTCCCCGAAGCCGGGCAGGTCGGGCGCAATGACATCATGGGTCGTTCTGAAATGCGCAATCTGTGCTTCCCATTGTGCTGATCCGCCCAGAAATCCGTGCACCAGAACAAGTGGTGTGCCCGTCCCGGCCCGGCGATGCGGGGCCGGTCGCAGGTGGATCAGTTCATCTGTTCGGGCAACCATAGTGCGACCTCCGGAAACATGACGAGAATGGCGATCAAGAGGACCATGGCGCCGATAAATGGCAGGCATCCGATGATCACGTCCCCAATGCTGACCTGATCCCGACTGATGGCTTGTATGACGTATAGGTTCAGCCCCACCGGCGGGGTCAGCACCGCGATCTCCATTGTGATCGTATAGACGACGCCGAACCAGATCAGGTCAAAGCCAGCCGCCGACATCAGTGGAAAGATCGTTGGCAGGGTGATGAATGTCATCGACACCGGTTCCAGGAACATGCCCAGCACGATGTAGAAAACGATGACAATGGCCAGAACCGTGTAAGGCGACAGATCGAACGACAGGAACAGCTCGGTGAATTGCTGCGGCACACGGTAGTAGGTCAGCACAAAGCCGAACAGCACGCCCGCCGACAAAAGCAAGCCAAGGTAGCCCATCGTCCGCATGGTCGAGAAAAGCGCCAGCTTGAAACCGTCCCACGTCAGACCGCCCACGCCGAAGGCAAGGATCACCGTGAGGAGTGCAGCCACCGCCGCAGCTTCGGTCGGCGTGGCGATACCGGCATAGATGGCAACCGTAATGACAAGGCCGATCAGGGCGACGGGTCCGACCGTCGACAGAACCATGGTCAGCGGCATCTTTGCTGCGGATTCATTGGACGGAATGTCCTCGGGCTTCAGGATGCCCCAGACAAGAACGACGATCACAAAGCCGGTCACCAGAATGATGCCCGGAATGACACCGGCGATAAACAGATCACCGATGCTCTGATCCGTGACGATCCCGTAGAAAAGCAGGATCAGGCTTGGCGGGATGAGGACTGACAACGTGCCGCCGGCGGCCAGAACGCCGGACGACAGCCGCTTGCCATAGCCCAGCCGCAGCATTTCAGGCAGGGCGACACCACCGATCGTCAACGCACCCACCATGGACGATCCGCAGACCGCGCCGAAACCGGCACTTGCCCCGATCGAGCCGTAGGCGGCAGACCCTTTGATCCGCACCCCCTGGTGCAGGAACTGGTAGAGATTTGGCCCGATATTCGATTTGCCTATGAGCTCTCCTAGGAAGACGAATAACGGAACGGCCAGCAGGATGTAGTCAATCCACACCCCCCAAAGCTTGAGTTCGGAGGACACCACCGAGGTGTTCCAGCCCTGAATGTCCCACAGGAAGGGCAGTGATGCGGCGGCCAGCGCAAATGGGATCGGCAGCCCCATCACGATAAAGAGCATCAGGAGGGTAAAAAGACCGATGCCGACAACATACCATTCCATCAGACGTCTCCTTCCGAAACCGGAGTGACAATCAGGCTGATCGTCCTGAGCCCGACATAAATTGCAAAAAGCACCAGCGCCGTGGCGCCCGGTGCCCAGAACCACCAGCGGGGCCAGTGGAGGATTTCAGAGGCGACGCCCGAGTTGAA
This sequence comes from uncultured Loktanella sp., assembly GCA_964581065.1. Classification (GTDB taxonomy): domain Bacteria; phylum Pseudomonadota; class Alphaproteobacteria; order Rhodobacterales; family Rhodobacteraceae; genus Yoonia. Next base: position 4,786 of record CAZOMZ010000057.1, read on the forward strand.
AGAACGGATCGTTGCGCTCACGCCGGCATAGGCGAAGAACATTCCGACACCCAGCATCAGGAAGTGATTGATGATTGCGAACACCCGCTTGGTGCGCGCCGAAAACCTGTCGACCAGCATGGTCACCGTCGGCATGGCGTCTTCCCGGAGCGCGAAGGCCAATCCTGCGAAAGCCACCGGAAACAACAGAAGCGCTGTTGCTTCGGTCACAAGCCGGTCAGGCTTGCCCAGCCCGTAGCGTGTGAATACGCCGTAGGAAATCCATACCATCTGCACCAGAACGATGATCCCGCCCAAGGCTGCAGCCCAGATGACGATCCGTTCGATGCCGCGGATAAGCCGGTTCAATCCCGTGTCCATGACAGGCCTCGTTTCTGAAATCGAGAAAGGGTGGCCCCCGCCAAACAGGGGCCACCTTCAAAGATGTCTGATCAGGGTGCGTGGCTCGCAAACAGAGCGCGGATTTCGCCGGCCAATTCCGGGCCGCAAGCCTCGTCAACGACGACGTCCCACTGGTCCTGGACCGTGGCAATCAGTGCCTTTGTCTGGTCCTGCGGGATCGAGACGGCCTGACCGCCACCTGTCATGACCGCGTTGCCGACGTTCTGGTCGACCCAGCCTTCGTAAAGCGGCTGGAGCCATGCTTCAGTCTCGGCGGCGGCTTCGATCATGGCAGCCTGCTCGTCAGCTGTCAGCGCATCGAACTTGTCCTTGTTCATCATGTACTGGATGTTGCCGTAGAAGAGATCGGCGTTGACCATGTAGGGCATGACCGTCCAGAGCTTCCACGAAGAATAGGTCGCAACACCCATGTTGATGCCGTCCACAACGCCACGCTCGGCGGACTGGAAGACTTCTTTGGGGGCCACAAAAACGGGCTCACCGCCCCAAGTCTCGATCATCAGGCTGACCAGCGGGCCGATCGAACGGACAAGCTTGCCGTCCAGATTGCCGATATCGTCAATCGGCTCTTCGAACCACCACTCCTGATCGTAGGAATAGTTGGAGTTGAACAGCGGCACGAGGCCGACGTTGGCAGCTTCATCGCGGATCAGTTCGGCAAATGCCGCATCAAGACCGGTCTGGTCTTCAAGGCTGACCTGCGCCGGATAGAGCGAGGTGGTGGCGTAGCACGGCAGACGGTTGTCGGCGTTGATCCACGAGATGTCCGAAACGCCGCCCTGCAGCGAGTCGACACCTTCCGACCAGCCGTGCAGCGTCGATGAGGGGAAGATTTCTACATTGACGCTGCCACCGGTTTTTTCGGCGACAAGCTCGGCGAAATGGACAAAGCCCTCGTAGCGAATGTCCGCTTCGTTGACGTAGGTGCTCAGGCGGATGGTGGTTTCTGCCGCAGCGGGCAACGCAACACAGGCTGCGAGGGCAACTGCGGTCGTTGTCATGAGTTTTGACATTACTTTTCTCCCTGTTGTGAGAAGGTCCAGTGCCGGAAACATTCGAGGCATCCGGCGATTTTCTTTGATAGGGCCGGCAGCTTGGGAGGTTCGGTCATTCCCGCGACTCCTTGTCAGATCAGCCTTGACGCTAGGTTAGGTTGGCTCTTCCCGCTGCGGCCAATTCAAACATGGAATATTCTCATGCAAATTTTGCATAACCGTGTAGATTCAAAGTAATCGGACCGAAAGCGAGGGGCGACGATGGATATCAAGTGGCTTCAGGATTTCGTCTGTCTTGGGCGAACACTCAGCTTTTCGCGCGCGGCAGAAGAACGCAACATCACACAGCCGGCGTTCAGTCGCCGGATCAAGTCGCTCGAGAACTGGCTTGGCGTGCCGCTGATCGTGCGATCGACGTTTCCATTGCGGCTGACTGATGCAGGCCATCTGTTTTTGCCGGTGGCGCAAGAAACGATCAACAAGCTCTCGGACACGCGTCAGGAGATACGGGGGACATACTACGGGCGTTCTGCCTTTCAGCGCATAGCGGTGCTGCACACGATTTCGCTGAACTATCTGACTGCCCGTCTGGAGGAACTTGAAACAGAACTGCCCAATCTGCGGGTGCGGGTGTTCTCTGACTTCCTGTCATCATGTTGCCAGCTGTTCTCGGACGGCACCTGCGATTTTCTTCTGTGCTACAGGCACAAGAATGGCGTTCCCTTCTTTGACGAAGACGTCGTGGCGCGCAAAGACGTCGGGTTCGAGAACTTTGCCCCCATTGCCCGCGCTGATGTGGCACAGCGCGAAGGGTGGGATCTGTCAAAGACCTCCAAAGCGGGAATTCCTTACCTCAGCTATGATCCCAGCAGCTATCTGGGAACAATCGTCGACCAGATCGTCGGAAACCGCGAACCGCCGCTCGAGACCAGATATATGGACGCGCATGCACAATCGCTTAAGCGGATGGTGATGGCCGGAAAGGGTGTTGCATGGCTGTCCGAGCGTGTGGTCGCCGAAGAGCTGGCTGATGGACGGCTTATCCGCGTGGGTGGCCCCGAATGGCAAACGACGCTCGCGCTGACATTGTTCTGCGCCTCGGACAGACTGGACCGGACCGGGCAGTTGTTCTGGGATGCGATTTAGGCGCTCCGCGGCAGACTAACCACGTTTGGTTTCTGGGGCGCCGTTGCCAACTGACGCCGAAGGCGCGCTCCTGCGCAGGTCGATAGTGACCCCAGAATTCAGTCGTGCATGTCGCTTGCTTCTTACCGCAGCTTGCCCAAGGCCCGAGACGGGCCCTGGGCGCAAATGCACGGGCCGCGATCTTACCAGCTGTTGTAGCCGAGGTATTTGCCCGACATTTCGACCTTCACACGGTCGCCCTTGGGGTTCTCGACGCGGGTGACGGTCATGTCAAAGTCGATGGCGGACATGATGCCGTCGCCGAATTTCTCTTGGATCAGTGCCTTGAGCGTCGGGCCATAGACGCCGACGATCTCGTAAAAGCGGTAGATGCAGGGGTCAGTCGGCACGGCCTGTTCCCAGATCTTGGTGGGGCTTTCGGCCAGCACGCTTTCGGCCTCTTGTGGCAGGCCCATGACCTTGACCATCAGCGCGGCTTTCTCGGGCGGAAAGGCGTTCATGCCCATCGCGGCGGAGTGGGTCCAGACCGGAGACATGCCGATCTTGTCGGCGATTTCTTCCCATGTCAGGCCGGCCTGTTTCTTGGCCGAGATGATCATGGCGGTGACGTCCTCTTTCGTCATGTCAGTCATTGTGAGCGTGTCCTTCATTTTACAATCCTAGCTCTGTTAGTCCGGGGTGGTTTTCGGGGCGGGGTGTGCCTTCGGGCCAGTGGAAGAGGCGGTCTTCCTCGCGGATCGGCACATCGTTGATCGAGGCATGGCGCACGGCCATGTAACCAAGATCGTCGAATTCCCAGTTTTCGTTGCCATGGGCGCGGAACCATTGGCCGCTTTCGTCGTGCCACTCGTAGCAGAACCGCACGGCGATCCGGTTGGTGTCATGGGCCCAGATTTCCTTGATCAGCCGGTAGCCGGTCTCGGTCGCCCATTTGCGGGTCAGAAAGGCCTCGACCTCGGCGCGGCCGTTCAGAAACTCTGAACGATTCCGCCAATTGGTGTCCGGTGTGTAGGCCAGCGCAACCTTGGCCGGATCGCGTGTGTTCCACGCGTTCTCGGCCATCCGCACCTTCTGGATCGCATCGTCCAGCGAGAAGGGCGGCAAGGGCGCGCGGGGTGGGCGTTCGGTCACCGGTCTTACCCCTCTACAGCGCGCAAGAGCGGCGCAGGCTCAGGGTCTTCGACATCGGCGCCGTCGGTCAAATCGATCCGCACTGTTGCGGGGCTGTTGACCCCGTCGGACGGATTGCCCGCCAGTTCTGCCGAACGCTGGCCGAGGAACTGCACCAGATGGTTGCGGATCGCATAGTAGTTCGGATGCTCTACAATCGAGGTGCGGTTGCGCGGGCGCGGGATGGTGATCTCGACACTTTCGGCGACCTTGGCCAGCGGGCCGTTGGTCATCAACAGGATGCGGTCGGCCAGAAGGATCGCCTCGTCAATGTCGTGGGTGATCATGAACACCGTCTGGTCGGTGTCGCTCCAGACTTTGATCAACTCGTCCTGAATTGTGCCGCGTGTCAGCGCATCAAGCGCGCCAAAGGGTTCATCCAGCAAAAGCAGCTTGGGTTCGTTGGCGAAAGCGCGGGCAATCGACACACGCTGCCGCATCCCACCCGAAAGCTGGCTGGGCTTGCGATGGATCGCGTCACCCGTCAGGCCGACCTTGGCGAGGAACGCGGTGGAATGCTCGACCACCTTGGCCTTGTCCCAGTCGGGAAAGCGGGCGGAGACAGCGAAGGTGACGTTCTTCAGCGCTGTCAGCCATGGGAGCAGCGAGTAGTTCTGGAAAACCACCCCACGGTCGAGGCTGGGGCCGGAGACTGAGACCCCATCCATCTTGACCACCCCGCTGGAAGGCTCGGCCAGACCAGCGAGGATGTTCATGATGGTGGACTTGCCGCAGCCTGAGTGCCCGAGGATACAGACGAATTCGCCCTTCTCGATGCCAAAGCTCGCGTCTTCGAAGACCGTGAACTCTCCGCCTTTGCCGTCGGGGTAGCGCTGGGTCAGTCTTTCGATACTGAGGAAAGAGGATGCCATAATGCGTGCTCCTATTCGGTGTAGGCGACGGCGCGCTGCAGCAGGCCGAACATCGAGTCCAGCAGCATGCCGACAACGCCGAT
>CAZOMZ010000058.1:0-9414 GCA_964581065.1 uncultured Loktanella sp.
TGTTTTGATCGTCATAACTTGCCTCTAAGCCCGGCGGGTATCCCGCTCTTTTGCTTCGTCTAATGTGAGTCAGAGGCGATTCGCTGTCAAAAACTTTATTGAATCAATCACTTACGATTTTATCTTGATACAAGATATTGTGGATGGGCTTGAAGGAACGTCTATGATGTGGGCTGACCCCAAACTGTAGAAGGCCCAATTTATGCTGGGCTGTGGGGTATCCGGCGTTCTTGTCCCAGCCGTAGTGAGGGTACTGTTGCGCCAGCGCCACCATGTGTTCATCGCGCCACAGTTTCGCGACGATAGAGGCTGCCGCAATCGAGAGCGAACGCGCGTCACCCTTCACGATTGTCTCGGAAGACAGCGTCAGATCCCGCGGTGTCATGTTGCCGTCGATCAGCACATGGTCGGGTGTCGTCTTAAGGCCGGCAATCGCCCGCACCATGGCGATATGCGAGGCCCGCAGGATGTTGTGTTCGTCGATTTCCGCCACCGTCGCTTCTGCGATCGAGACATCTGCGCAGTCCATCAAAAGCGCATAAAGCGTCTCGCGCTTCTTGGCCGTCAACTTCTTGCTGTCGTTCAGACCATCGGGAATGCGCGCAGGGTCCAGCACCACTGCTGCCGCCACCACAGGGCCCGCAAGCGGACCACGTCCCACTTCATCCACGCCCGCGACGCGCACAAGGCCGCGTTCGTGGGCGGCGGTTTCGAAACTGAAATCGGGATTTGCCATGCCTCCAGACACCAGATGCGCTGAACGAGGGCAAGAAAAAAGGGGCAGAGAGCCATGTCCGACCTCTCTGCCCCTCTGGGCGGGGATACAGGGTGCGCACTGCTCGGCGCTTTTCGAGGCATCACCCAGCCCAAGGTGGCGCGACAACTGGGGCAAGCAGCCGCGCAAGGGGAAGCGCCTTAGTGGCGTCTATTGATCCGGTAGCCCTGCTCGCGCAGGCAAAGCGGGTCGTAGCCATTGCGCGGACCACGGTCCGAATAGACACGGACCTCGCAGCGGTCGGGCAGATCGGCGACATGGCGGTAATTCCGCTCGAGGCAGCGCTGGCCAAACAGACGCAGATCACCAAAGCGGGTCTCGACAGTGCGGAGGCATTCCGACGGCAGGGTCAGGCGCCGCTCTTCACGACGGTTATCGTGGCGGGGTTGAGGCTGGTTGAGGTCGGCCCAGCTTCCGGCGCGCCGTTCATGAGTCCGGATTTCGCCGGTGGATTGCTCACGACGTTGGTTGTTTTCGATTGCAGCACTGACGGCTGCGATGGCCACCAGACCAAAGAGCAGCTTGCCCACGTCCTCGCGGTCAAGACCCTGGGCCTGAACGGGGGCGGCGCTGGCCAATGTCAGGGACAAGGCGGTAACACCTGCTACGAGCGATTTCATCATTGTCGTTCCTTTCGGTTCGCGGTGCCTGATGCGGCGATGAACCGAAAATGGGGCGGCCTGTGCCTGCCAAACAATATCGGGGGATGGTTATGGGATTGCAGGCGCGATAACATCCGGCGTTATTGAATATCAGCCAATGCCACGATCATGGTGAGAACATGAAACAGCTTTCCTTCTCATTCCTGCTTTTGCTGCTGAGTGCCACAATGGCGCAGGCGGCATGCTATGCAGACTACAAGGCCAAACAGGACGATCCGCTGCGGCTGCACTATGGTGTGGTCGAAGTGCGGGGCGACTGCTCGGTTGCGTCGGCTGAACAGCAACTTCGGGACAGGCTGGCCAGCAACGGCTGGCAGCTCCTGAATGTATTGGGCGTCTTTGATGATGCCGGTCTGGATGAAAGAAAGGACAGCGCAGGTGAATACTTCCTCCGCTTCTGAGACCCGCGAGATCGGCAACAGGATTGTCGTCGCCGGGATTGCCGCGATTGTCGTGATTCTCGCGATTGCGGCCGTTCTGCTCTTTATCAACCTGCCGGACGCCAATGCGTTCAACGCACGGGTGGAGCAGCTTTTTGTCGAGAACGACAACCTGACAAGCAACGCCGAGATCAAACTGTTGGAGATCCTCGCCGGATCAGGCACCGCGTTCTCTGACACGCTGGCGTCTTACCGGTTTGTGATCTTTGTGCTTCTGGTCTTTGCTACGGCCTTGTTGGTCGCAGCGGTCGCCTTTCTGGTAATGCTGATCGCGTTGAACCGCCGCATGGGCCGGATCGAAAGGCAGGGGATCGAGGTCAATTCCTTGACCATCAGCCGCGACCAGAAAGCCGTGTATCTGAACGACTTTGAATTCAAGCTGACGGACGCCGCGATTGAAACGCTTTCTGTTCTGGCCGAAGCGCGCATGGATGACGAAGTCCTGACAGGGGCCGAGATCGAGGCCGTCATTTCAGGCCGTAACGCTGCCGACTGCGACGAAGCGGCAGGCGCAACCCGTATCAAACGACTCCGGGACACGCTGGGCAACCAGATGATGAGCGAATTGCTGGTCAAGAATATCGCACGAAAGGGCTATGTGCTGGCGATCGACAAAGACGTCATCCGGATGATCTAGCAGCCCGATTCTGCCGCTGCAGGATGAATCCCGTCGCGGGAGACCCGCTCTACCGCCACACTTTTTGCGATATCGTTCACGTCCGATTCATTTGCGCCTATCTTTTGTGTATTGCCTGCAAATTAGATGAGAATTGCCGCAATTTTTTCACAATCCCGAGTACATGTGAGAATCGTAATGAGTAACTCTGGGTAGTTGGTTTGCTGCCGTCCGTGTTGTGGGCGGCGCGTAACTCCTGCGCCCAGGTAGGAGAATGAGAATGACTATACGTGCGACCGGCATGTCCTTTGGCATGCTAACACTGATTGCCGGACTTTCGGCTTCCACCCCGACAATTGCGCAGCAGGTCACGCTGACTTCAAGCGATGGCACTGTGAATATGACTGGCGAATTCAAGGAATTCCGTGACAACAACTATGTCATCAGTACGGCCCTCGGCGATATGCGCGTGTCCGCAAGCCGCGTTAGCTGCGTTGGCGAGGCATGCCCGACATTTGAAACAGTTGACGCAGAACTGCTGATTGGCGGCTCGGACACTGTCGGGCTGGCGCTGATGCCGCTTCTGCTTGAAGGTTACGCAGGCGCGATTGGCGCGGCTTCCGATCTAACAAACACCGGCTCTGGTGAAGACTTCATTGCCAAACTGATTGGCGACGAGGGCTTTGGCGACGAACTCAGCTCCATCCTCGTCAACTCGACCACATCCAGCCGCGGCTTTGACGAACTGCTGGCCAATGAAATCGAAATCGGCATGGCGTCCCGCCGTATCCGCCCCGCAGAGGCCCGTGAACTGCGCGCCGATGGCGCAGGCAACATGATCAACCCTTCGCAAGAACATATCATTGCCGTCGACAGCCTTCTGATGATCACCAACCCAGCCAATCCGATTGACGCTCTGAGTGCCGAACAGGTCCGTCAGATCTTTACGGGTGCCGTTGCAAACTGGTCCGAAGTTGGCGGCCCTGATCTGCCGATTATCGTGTTCAACCGCCCAGAGGGTTCCGGGACGCGTTCCGTCTTTGAAGACCGTATCTTTGGCGACAGTGAAGTGGCGGCAAATGACAGCGCCATTATCGTGAGCACGAACGAAGATGCTGTTCAGTCAGTCATGACAGAAGACGGCGCGATCTCTTTTGTGAGCTATGCATTCCGCCGTGATGCCAACGCGGTTACGCTGATCAACGACTGCGGCATCGCTGTCGAGCCAAGCGCCTTCTCAGCACGCACTGAGGAATACCCGCTGCAGCGTCGCCTTTATCTCTATTCGCGCGAGGATACTCTCACCGAAGAAGGCCGCGCGCTGCTGACTTTCGCCACCTCTGCAAATGCTGATCCCGTGATTGGCAAGGCCGGGTTTATCGGTTTCGCAGTCGACCGTCGCGAACAGTCGCTTGAAGGTCGCCGCGCCCGTGCGCTTCTGGACCCCGAAGCCAACAACTACGAAGCCGGCATCATGCGCCAGATGCTTGGCCAGATGGCTGATTTCGACCGTCTGTCGACAACCTTCCGCTTCCGCACCGGTTCGTCCCAGCTTGATGAACGCGGCCGTATCGACAAGGCACGCCTCATTGATTTCCTCGAGACACAGCCCGAAGGCACCGAAGTGATGATGGTCGGCTTCACCGACAGCGTCGGTCAGTTTGACGGCAACCTTAACCTCTCGGCCCAGCGTGCCGGCCAAGTCGCGGCCGAAGTGCTGGATACCGCAGGTGACCGCCTGTCGAATGTCACTGTCACATCCCGCGGCTTTGGCGAGATTGCACCATCTGGCTGCAACGACACCGAAGAAGGCCGTCGCATCAACCGTCGCGTTGAAGTGTGGATCAAGAATCCGGCCTGATCGGCCAGATCATCCTGAGAACGAGGGCGCCTGTCTCAACCGGCGCCCTTTTGCGTTCTAGCGACGGCGTAGCGTGTCGCCCGGCGTCAGGGTCGGTTCCAGCGCAATGACGGGGCCATCCGGCACCTCATCACCCGCATTCAACGATGCCACGATCTGCGCAGCCCTGATCCCGATCTCGCGGCGGCAGGCATCCATCGTTGCAAGTTGCCGCGGCAAACCATCCAGAAGCTCGACACCATTGAAACCGGCAATTCCGATCTGTCCGGGAATGTCGACACCGCGTTCCAGCAGGTAAAGCATGCCGCCCGCGCCGATCATATCATTGGAATAGTAGAGGAAATCGAGGTCAGGCGTCCGCTCGATCATCTTGGCGGTCATCTCACGGCCCTTGGCCAGCGCGGACCCGCCAGAATAGAACTCCTGATCGGCAATCTCGATCCCCGCTTTGGCAAGGGTTCGGGTGAAGCCTTCGAACCGTTTGCGCGCACGGTGGTCGAGAGGCATCTTCGTGCCCATGAAACCGATGCGTTTGTATCCGGCGGCGATGATTTCTTCGGCCATCTTGCGACCGGCGCGGCGATGGGAAATTCCGACACAATGGTCGATGGGCTCACCGTCGGTATCCATGATCTCGACCACTGGAATGCCCGCCTGCCGCAGCATCGCCTGCGAGGCTTCGGAATGTTCCAACCCTGCGATGATCACGCCTGAGGGGCGCCATGATAGCATCTCGAAGAGGACTTTCTCTTCCTTCTCGGGCATGTAGTCGGTCACACCGACCACTGGTTGCAGATCGGTGCCTTCTAGGGTCTCAGAGATACCTGACAGGACTTCGGGGAAGACCATGTTGCCCAGAGACGGAATAATGACCGCGACAAGATTCACGCGTTGCGATGCAAGCGCTCCGGCGATCTTGTTGGGCACATAGCCAAGACGCTTGGCCGCATCCTGAACTTTCTGGCGGGTCGCGGCGCTCACGTCGCCCTTGTTGCGCAATACGCGGCTTACGGTCATTTCACTGACGCCGGATGCTTCTGACACATCACGGAGGGTCAACGGACGCTTGGTGGTATTCGTCAAAGGGTCGTTCCCGATAGTCGTTTTCCAAGTCTTAGCTGGTCGCCCCCACAAAAGCTAGCGGCTGTAGACGTTGACCACTCTTGCAAAGGCAGGCATTCAATGCGCGACGGCCCCGTGGCTCAACTGGATAGAGCAGCCCCCTCCTAAGGGGCAGGTTGCAGGTTCGAATCCTGCCGGGGTCACCATTGTTGCGACAGGTCGCTCACCCCAAACCTATTCCTGTTCCATCGCACTTTCCCAGCTCGACAGAAATGTGCGCCGGTTGAGGGGATCAAGATAGACCATCAGCGCAGGGCCCAGGCGGATGGGGCCGAAGCTGGGCAAGCCTTCATCGCGGCCTGTATCAAGGGGTGGCAAAACCCAGTCCCCCGCATTGTCACGCAGACCTTGCAACAACAGCGCGTCCAGAAACGCGCCCGCACCCGCCACGTTATCCGCGGTCGCCGGAATGAAGGCGGTGCGCAACATGACGTTTCCAAAGTCCTCAAGTTCCAGGATTTCCATCGTTTCGCTGCCATCTTCGGCCAGACGCTGGGCGGCGTAACTGCCTAGCACGTTATAGGCGATCGCAAGGTCGCCCGCTGCCACATCGTTGATCATCTGTGCCGAGCAGCAGTAAAGCCTTGGTTGCAATCGCCCCATGACCTCGGACAGGCGCCAGAAGGCATCGGAATTCCTTGCCTCCTGTGTGGCAAACAAATAGCCAAGGCCGCTGGTGCGCACATCGTAGGTCCCGACTGCGCCTTGAAAACGTTCAGGGTTGTCGCGCAGGATCGAAATCAATTCTTGCCGTGTGCGCGGCAGTGGCAGGCCCTCGAACCGCTCTCGCGAGATCACCGCGACAGCGGGTTCCGTGGTAAATGCAAAGACCAGAGACCGCCATTTTGCCCAATCCGGCAGTTCATCCGTCAGATCGGAAACATAGCGCTGCGCAAGGCCGTCGTTGGCCAGTTGAAACTGCAGATCCATTGCCGACGAAATCACCAGATCAAAAGCTGCACCCGACCTGATGGCCGCGTGAACCTCGGCACTGGAGGCGGCGACATAGTCGATCGTGACGTCAGGCTGCGCTTGCTGAAAGCGGATGATGAAGGGCTCAAAGACATTGAGGTCGGCCGTCGACAAGACACGCACCACTTCGCCTCCCGACCCCGGATAGAGTTTGCGTTCCTCGATTTCGAGCGCCGTGGCGAAAGACGCAGAAATCGACAGGATCAGGCCAAGGGCAACCGCAATGAGACGCATGCGCCTTCTCCTTCATTGTTGGTGTCCATCAGCAAATGGCCACCGTGTGCACCCAGAACTTCGGTGGCAATCGTAAGACCAAGACCCGAACCGACAACACCGGCAACGTTTGTTCCGCGCCTGAAGCGTTTTATCAGGTCTTCTGTCGGCCCTTCGCCAAGGCCAGGCCCCTGATCGCAGACCATTACCTCTGCCCAGCCGTCCTGAACCGACACACGCATGTCCACCGTTGTTTCATCAGGGGAATACTTGACCGCATTGTCCAGAATATTGCGCAACGCACTTTCCAGCAGAACCTTGTCCCCCTGCACCGCGGTGGCTTCGGCGACCAGCCGGATGTCGATGTCCTTCAGTCCGGCAGTCGGACGCAATGCCGCAGCAACCGTTTCTGCCAGTTCCGCAAGATCAATGCGATCACGCGCCAGATCTTCGGCGCGATAGGCCACTGTTGCATGATCCAGCAACTGGCCGGCCGAGCGGGAGCTCTCATCGACGGCGCGGATCATCTGGCGCAGGCGCTGTTTGTCTTCTGGCGTGGCCGCCGCATGTAGCGCAACCTCGGCCTGTGCGCGCACTGTTGCCAAAGGTGTGCGGACACGGTGGGCGGCCTCGGCAATAAATTCCTCGGACCGGCGCAACGACTGGGCAAGGCGTTCCATCAGGCGGTTCAGTGACCCCATCAGGGGGGTCAACTCACTCGGGGCTTTCCGGCGCAAAGGTCGAAGGTCATTCGGGCCGCGCCGCGCAACAGCCTGCGCCAATTCGTTCAGCGGTCGCAACGAGGTCTGCGCCACAAAGGCCGACAGCGCGACGGCCAGCAGAAAGAAGGCCACGGAAAGCGCAGCTGCGGTCTGCGAAAGATCGGCGGCAATCGTGCCGATCCCGTTGCGGGTCTGCGCCAGTGAAACCGTCACCGGCACAGGCTCGTTCCCGGCCAGAACCATGCGCGTCATACGCACCATGCGCAGCGAGACGTCGAGATATTCGATGGTCTCGAAAGCCACCTCGCCCGGACGCGGTGCGGTGCTGGCAGCAGTCAGCCCCTCATAACCCGTCAGCATCTCGCCCGGCGTTGCGATGTGATAGAAAACCCGGTCCTCACTGACCGCACCCAACATTGCAAAGGCAGCATAGGGCAACTCCAGCCGCACCTGCCCGCCTTCGCTGCGGAGCGTTTCAGCAATGATCGTGGCCGAAGCGGCGAGAATGTTGTCCTGCGTGCGTTCCGCAGCCTGCCGCGCAAAGCTTGACACGGTCAGCCAGGACACAAGCGACAGAACTGCGGCCACAAGGGCCAGCAATACCGTCATGCGACGGCCGATTGATCCAGTCGGGTTCACGTCGTCTCAATCCGGTAGCCAAGGCCGCGCACGGTTTCGATGCGCACGCCGGTATCGACCAGTTTCTTGCGCAGGCGGCCCACATAGACCTCGATCGCGTTTTCGGTGACGTCAGTTTCATATGAAAACAAGCGATCCATCAGCTGGGACTTGGACAGGATCTGACCCTGCCTGCGGGCAAAAACCTCAAGCAGGCGCAACTCGCGGTTTCGGAATTCGACGGTCAAACCACCGCGCCTCAACAGGCCCGAGGTCAGATCAAACACTGCATCGCCCAGCGCAATCTCGTTCTTGGCCGCCCCGCCACGGCGGCGCAACACGGCACGGCAGCGTGCCTCAAGCTCGGCAAAGTCGAATGGTTTGGTGATGTAATCATCCGCCCCCTGATCCAGCGCACCGACGCGGTCGCTGACCTGAGAGCGGGCGGTCAGCATGATCACCGGTGTCGTGATCCGGTCGCGGCTGCGGGCCAGAAAATCGCGCCCGTCGCCGTCCGGCAGCATCACATCCAGCAGAATCAGGTCATATTCGGCAGCGGCCAGACAATCCGCCGCGCGTGCAAGATCCGACGCGTGATCAACCGCATGCCCATCCATAGCGAGTCTCTGGACGATAGCATCAGCCAGCTCCGCGTTATCCTCGACCAATAAATACCGCATTCTTTGCAATGCCTTACGAGATAAGCCAGCAAAAAACCGAAAGATGCCTTTGCGTGTCAGGCAGGTGTCAGCTTGCTGTGTTGGTCTTCATTCATGGGCAGCGGAGGGCTGCCTGTCAAATGGGAGGAATTCACATGAGCACCTTTGGGTGGACTCGTCGCACCGTCATGGCTGCGGCAACAGCAACATTCGCACTCGGCAGCATGGCCCACGCAGGTGGGCATCAGGTTCTGGACGAAGTGCACTTTCTGATCCCCGGCGGCGCCGGTGGCGGCTGGGACGGCACAGCACGCGGCACAGGCGAGGCGCTGGTCAACTCCGGTCTGGTCGGTTCGGCCTCTTATGAAAACATGTCCGGCGGTGGCGGCGGTGTCGCAATTGCACACCTGATCGAGAACGCCGACTCGCTGGAAAACACGATGATGGTGAACTCCACGCCTATCGTGATCCGGTCGCTGACCGGCGTCTTCCCGCAAAGCTTCCGTGACCTGACGCTGGTTGCAGGGACAATCGGTGACTATGCGGCACTGGTCGTGAACGCTGATAGCGAACTGAACTCGATGGAAGATCTTCTGGCAGCCTACCGCGCTGACGGCATGAGCTTTGCTATCGGCGGTGGTTCGGTGCCTGGCGGTATGGACCACCTGGTTGCGGCCATGGCGATGCAGGCAGCGGGCGAAGACCCGACCGCCTTCAACTACATCCCCTATGACGCTGGTGGTGCCGCTATGGC
>CAZOMZ010000059.1:0-9334 GCA_964581065.1 uncultured Loktanella sp.
GGTCGATCGGCTGGATGTTGTTGATGTTCCAATGCGTGCGCTCGCGGATGGTCTGGATCGTCGGCTTGGTGGTGCCCACCAGCTTCGAGATCTGGCCGTCGCTGAGTTCCGGGTGGAACTTGACCAGCCAATAGATCGACGCAGGGCGGTCCTGACGCTTGGACAGCGGCGTATAACGCGGGCCGCGGCGCTTTTCTTCGCCTTCGGCAGCGGCATAGTGCTTGAGCTTCAGCTTGTAGGCAGGATCAGCCTCGGCTTTGTCGATTTCTTCCTGGGTCAGCTGGTTGTTGGCAACAGGGTCAAAGCCTTTTACGCCGACCGCCACATCACCATCGGCAATGCCCTGCACTTCAAGCTCGTGAAACCCGCAGAAATCGGCAATCTGCTTGAAGGTCAGTGTGGTGTTATCGCAAAGCCAGACAGCCGTGGCTTTGGCCATAATCGGTTTACCGGACATCTTTCATCTCCATCCTTGCAACGGACAAGCCTTTCCCGCGCCCTGAAACTGGGCAGACTGTCGAGACAGCCGGGTTCGCGCATTGTCGGGGAACTTAACCGCTATATAGTCGCGGTATCGGCAATATGAAAGGTCAAAATGCGCGCTCTTGTTTTCCTGCTTTCGCTGATCGGACTGCCCCTGCAGGCACAGGATCGTGCGGGCGATTTCGACTATTACGTCCTGTCACTGTCGTGGTCGGCGAACTGGTGCGCGCTGGAAGGCGATGACCGCCAGTCCCCGCAATGCGCACCCGACACCGGCTTTGGCTGGATACTGCATGGTCTCTGGCCGCAATACGAAGAAGGTTATCCATCCTATTGCCGCACGAGCGAGCGCCCGCCAAGTCGCGGCGAGACAGCCGCCATGGCCGATGTGATGGGGACATCTGGTCTGGCATGGCATCAATGGCGCAAGCACGGCGTCTGCGCGGGCCTGTCATCCGACGACTACTACGACCTTGCGCGCGAGGCCTTTGAGATGGTCAATCGCCCACAGGTCTTGCGCGACCTGTCGCGCCCGGTCACCCTGCCCGCCTCACTGATCGAAGAGGCTTTCTTGCGGGATAACGCAGCACTTGGCCCCGATCAGATCACGATCACATGCCGGCAAGGCTACATTCAGGAAGCGCGGATCTGCCTGACCAAGGACCTTGCGTTTCGCGATTGCGGTCGGGACGTCCGGCGTGATTGCAGCCTTGGCAGTGCCCAGTTCGAGCCGATGCGCTGAAACGAAAAAAGCACCGGACGAACCGGTGCTTTTTGTGGTTTTGTCCAAGTCCGCTTATGCGCCGGGGGCCATTGGCTCCTGCTCGGCTTCGACGACGGTGCCGTCTTTCAGCGTGACCAATCCGCGCGTATCCTGACACTTTGGCGTGCCATCGCGGTTCAGACGCGGAGTCATAAATCCTTCGAGGCCATCGTCGATGTACCAGTGCTGACAGCCGTCAGGATCGACCCAGACGTTTGCCACGCCATCCCGCAGGAACCCGCCATCAATGCCACCGTCGACAATAGCGTTATCGTCACCGGTCCGTTCGCATGCCACAAGCGCGGTTGCCGCGAAACCGAGGATCAAAATTTTCTTAAAGCTCATATCTATACCCACTTCGCCACGCGATTCGCACCGTTTGAATTAACGGGACTTTATGGCCCGTCTCTAAACAGGTCCATAACTACTGCATAAATCGCGCAAAACTGTGACCTTGATACACAAAATACGAGCGAATCCACACGTTTATGGCGAATCAGGGGCCGTTTACGAAAGCAGCTCGGTCACCAGCGGGCTTTCAGCGTCTTCCAATCTGTCGATCACCGAAAAGTGGTGTTCGCCTTCGGTGACAACGCAGGGACAACCCCAATGACGGGCAAGCCCGTCGGCCTGTTCAAGAAAAACCGGGCGTTCATCACCGCCGACCCAGACGGTCCTGTCAAACCGCGGGACAGGCAGATGCACGGGGCTTTCTGCTTGCGCTTCGGCCGCGTCAATCTGCAACTCCCTGTTCATCGATGTGCGCATCAGCGGCGCAAGATCAGCCACCGGAGACACCGAAACGACCTTCTCGACCCTCTCCTGCCAGCGATGGCCGTGATGGGGAACAGAGGCACGGGCTACCAGATGGCCACCTGCGGAATGCCCGACCAGACGGATCGGCCCCGGGACACGGTCGGCCACAATTGTGATTGCATCACCGACCTGCTGGCCGATCTCGGTGATCCTCGCTTGCGGGCAAAGATCATATGACGGCATGGCGACCGTCCAGCCGTGGGCCAGCGGACCTGCCGCGAGATGCGACCAGAAACTTTTGTCGAAGCGCAGCCAATAGCCGCCGTGCACAAAGACCAAGAGCCCCTTGGAGAGGCGCGCGGGATGGAACAGATCGAACCTCTGCCGCGCCGTGGTGCCATAGATCAGGTCAAGTTCGCAGAGCGCGCTGTCGCGGAATGCTTTGGCTGCACCTGCCCATCTGTCAGGGTAGCTTTCGCCCCCCGGAATGTAGGCAGCATTCTGATATGCGTCGTCCAATTCCATCATGTCCCCCCTTTACGGCATAGCCCCGCATAGGTCAGATAGCGCCGAAACCTGAGGGAGACCACCATGCTTGACGAAACGACCCAACTGAAGTCACTTCTGAAGCGCCCTGAATTGGTCTGTGAGGATGCCTTCCTTGCCGGCGAATGGGTCCAGGCCCGCAGCGGCAAGACGTTTGCAGTGACCAACCCTGCGCGCGGCGATGTCATCGCCAATGTGCCCGACCTGTCCCGCGAAGAAGTCGCCGAAGCCATCACGGCCGCCGAAGCCGCACAGAAACCCTGGGCCGCCCGCGCCGCCAAAGAGCGCGCCAATATCCTGCGCAAATGGTTCGACCTGATGATGGCCAATCAGGAAGACCTCGCCATCATCATGACTGCCGAACAGGGCAAGCCGCTGGCCGAAGCGCGCGGCGAGGTGGCCTATGGGGCATCATTCGTTGAATGGTTTGCCGAAGAGGCCAAGCGCATATACGGCGAAACGATCCCCGGCCACATGGCCGACAAGCGCATCACCGTGATCAAACAGCCGATCGGTGTCGCCGCTGGCATTACCCCCTGGAACTTTCCCAACGCCATGATCGCCCGCAAGGTGGCCCCTGCGCTGGCCGCAGGCTGTGCTTTCGTCATCCGCCCCGCTTCGCTGACGCCGCTGTCGGCACTGGCAATGGCGAAATTGGCCGAAGAGGCCGGCGTGCCCAAGGGCCTGTTCTCGGTCATCACCTCCACGTCATCCTCGGCGGTGGGCAAGGAATTCTGCGAAAACCCAATCGTGCGCAAACTGACCTTCACCGGCTCGACCGAAGTGGGCCGCATCCTGCTAAAGCAGGCCGCCGATCAGGTCATGAAATGCCCGATGGAGCTGGGTGGCAACGCGCCCTTCATCGTTTTTGACGACGCGGATCTTGATGCCGCCGTCGAAGGCGCCATTGCCTGCAAATTCCGCAACAACGGCCAGACCTGCGTTTGCGCGAACCGCATCTATGTGCAAAAGGGTGTCTATGATGCCTTTGCCGCCAAGCTGAAGGTGGCTGTCGAAAACCTGAAAGTCGGCGACGGTTTGTCGGATGGCACCTCACTCGGCCCGCTGATCGAACCTGCGGCTGTCGACAAGGTGCAGGAACACCTTGATGACGCGCTGTCGAAGGGCGGTGAAATCCTGACCGGCGGCAAACCGCACGCTTTGGGTGGTCAGTTCTTTGAACCCACGATCGTAACCAAGGCGACCAAGGACATGCTGGTCAGCACCGACGAAACCTTCGGCCCCTTCGCCCCGCTTTTCATGTTCGAGGACGAGGACGATGTGATCCAGTTGGCCAACGACACGATCTTTGGCCTCGCATCTTACTTCTACGCCAAGGACATCAGCCGCGTGACCAAAGTGGCCGAAGCGTTGGAATACGGGATCGTTGGTGTCAACACCGGCATCATTTCGACCGAGGTCGCACCGTTTGGCGGGATCAAGCAGTCCGGTCTGGGCCGCGAAGGATCGCACCACGGGATCGAGGACTATCTTGAGATGAAATACATCTGCACGAGCATCTGACGTCAAAAATAGTCTTGGTCCGGCCAAGGATTGACGAACCCCGCGCGTCAAACCACCGTGATGCGCATGATGACGGATGATCTTGAACTGGCGAAAGCGGCCGCTGCCGGTGACGGCGCGGCCTTCGCCAGTTTGCTTGACCGCCATTACGACAAGGTCTTTGCGCTTTGTTTTCGCCTGACCGGATCACGGGCCGAGGCAGAGGATCTCACACAAGACATCTGTCTTGCGCTGCCTGCCAAACTGGCGGGATTTGCGGGGCACGCCAGGGTCACCACATGGCTCTACCGTGTGACCGTCAACGCGGCCCACGACCGGCGGCGCAAACAGTCACGATACCACAAGGCGACCGAAGGCTGGGGCAATTGGGAGATTGACCGCACCGCCACCAATGCCGAAACCGCGGCTCAGGTCGACTGGCTGCATCAGGCCATGACCGCCCTGCCCGAGGCGCTGCGTGACACGCTGGCCCTGACCCTTGACGACGTCACGCATGCCGAGGCGGCGGAAATCCTTGGGGTATCAGAAGGCACGATCAGCTGGCGCATCTCGGAAGCCAAGAAAGCCTTGCGCGCCCTGCGCGCGGCGGAGGACCGGACATGACCGACGACGATGATTTCAAAGATCTCAAAGCGGCGATGGAAATGGCGACGCCTGAGCCTGATGCAGCGCGTCGGACTGCAAACCTTGCCCGCGCGCAAGAGGGTCACGCGCGCCAGCAGCGGGCCCGGAGACCCGCAACCCCGACACTCTGGCAAAGGGTCGGCGTTCGGGGCGGCGCATGGGCCGGTCTGGGCACCGGGGCAGCCGCCCTTGCCGCCGTAGTGCTCCTTGTCCAGCCGACCGGTGCGCCGCTCGGCCCCTCTTTCGAGACAACGCTTGCACCACAGGCTGAACCGCCAGTGGCCTTCTCGGATGATGTTGCGATTGAAAGCCGCTCTGCCGCACCTGCGATGGAAGAGGCAATGATGGCACCGCAAGGGATGGCGGATACCGCCATCGCCGAAGCCGCACCAACGGCCCGCATGGCAGTCTCCGACCCTGCCCAGAGCCTAGAGGCTATCCTCGCTTCCGGTCGCCTGCCGGATACCGGAGAGGTGGATACGGTCCTGCTGACCAACGCGCTCGCGCCGGCTCTGGGGATCCGCCCGCCGATCAACTATGCGGTGCCTTGGTCGGAAAGGACCGTGCTGCGCGACAGCGGGCGGCGCGGTGATCCGATGCGGTTTTCGCCCATGCCATTTGACGACAGCCAGATCGCGACCGAGCTTTTCGAACCGCGTGCGCCCGCAGAAATTCGCTTTGTGATCGCAGTCACCGGGTTTGCGACGCTTCTGGAAACCGGCGCAAGCGATCTGAACGGCTGGACTTACGCGGATGCACTCGCCATGGCGCGCGCCTCGCAGGTTGCCTCGCCTCAGGCTATCGCACTGATGGAAATGGCGGCAGGCTTGGCGGGCACGCAGCCCTAAGCCATTTCTTCGGCGCGCGGAATGATGTCCTGCTCGATCAGGCGCTGCAGGTCGCCAAAGTAGCCACCCGAGCGTGCGGGCCGTGTCGGGTCTGACGTGATGGCGAGGGTGAGCCCCAGATCAGGTGCGACGCAGATAATCTGGCCACCATAGCCGCGCGCCAAGGCGTACTCTGTCCCGTTCGCCTGCCCCAGAAACCAGCCATAACCATAAAGCAGCCCCGACCACCGCGACCTCGTCTGCGGGCGGAATGACTGGGCAACCCAGTCCGCGCTCAGCACTTGTTGGCCATCATACTGACCGCGCTGTCTGTAGACCTCTCCGAAGCGCACCAATGCTTCCAGAGTGAGCGCCATTTCATTGCCGCCAAGATAGCGGCCCTGAGGATCGCGGGTCCAAGCGGGCACCTCGATGCCAAGCGGCCTGCCCAGCCGCGCGCGCGCCTGCGACAAAAGCGACTGGCCCGACACTTCGGCGAGGACCGCGCCCAGCACATGAAACGAGCCCGTGGAATACAGCATCCCCCTGCCCGGTTCGGCCACAAAGGGCCGCGACAGGGCATCCGCCACCCAATTGCGGCTACTGACCCATTCGCCATAATTGGCGCCGGACGTTCTTTCCAGCCCGGCCTGCATCGTTACCAGATGGGCCAAGGTTATGTCGGCCACCCGCGGATCTGCGCCCGCAGGGATCAGGCGCGGGGCAACATCCCCGAGCCGCGCATCTACACCCGACACTTCGCCACGGTCGATGGCAGCACCTAAAAGGGCTGCAACAACGGACTTGGATACCGATTTAATGGGGACTGCGCGCGATATCGCGGGTCCGCGAAACACGTCGGCAAATCGTTGCTGTCCGCCTTGCCAGATCATCATGGCGTGGCATTGGTCAAAGGCGCGGGCGGTGTCACCAATGTCGGCCCATGGATTTGCCTGCGCCAAGGCAGGCGCCGCCAGCGCCATACCGGTTGAGGCAATAAACATGCGACGCGTGAAATCAGTGCATTCGGTCATGTCTGGCAACATAGCCAGCCACGCCGCGCGGACCACGCACATTTGCGTGGGTCAGTGGCGATAGGCTTCTGTTTCGTAGAAGTCCCGCAGGGTCTGTCCTTTCAAAGGGCGAAACCGGTCAAGTTCTTCGACTGCCGAAATGCGATCCAGACGGAACATCCGGAAGCCATCGCGCAACTCGCACCAGCAGATTGCGGTCCAGACCTTGCCCCAGAACCACACACCCAGGGGGCGCACCACCCGCTCCGTGCCGCGCCCTTGCTCATCAGCGTAGGTCATTCGCAAGCGCATATGATTCTGCGCCGCCGCTTCGAACTGATCAAGGTAATCGCGCCAGTTTCCGCCCTGATAGGGCCAGCTCATGGCGTGTACGGCAACCTGTCCGACCTGCAAGCGCGCGGCTTCCGGCAGGACAGCATCGATCTTGATCAGCGCCTCCTGGGCGGCGGCGGCCATTTTGGTGCCGCCCCAAGCCTGCAGGACACGCGCACCGGACACAAGCGCAACAATCTCTTCCTGCGTGAACATCAAAGGCGGCAGATCAAAGCCGTCCCGCATCAGATACCCGACACCGGCCTCGCCTTCGATCGGCACGCCGCTGCCGATCAGATGCGCGATATCGCGGTAGATCGTGCGCGGCGTGACCTCCAGTTTTTCGGCCAACTGGGCCGCAGTCGTCAGCCGACCGCCCCGCAGAAACTGCAAAATCTGAAAAAGGCGGTCGGCGCGGCGCATCTAGGCCGCGGCCTCAAAAAGGCCGATGGAGTTCCCATCAAGGTCCTTGGCATAGGCAAACCGTCCGGCAGGGATCGGGATTGGTGGGCTGACGACTTGGCCACCGGCCTCTTCGCAGCGGGCCATGCCAGCTTCGAGGCTGTCAGGCAGACCAAGGTGGATCGTATTGCCACCATCCGCAGCAGGCTTGCCGGGGTAGAGATGCGCGCCAGCGGTGTTGATCAGCCCTCCGAGGGTTGCCATCGGATTGGGGCCGGAGGTGTCGATCTCCATCTCGTAGCCGAAGACCTTATTGTAGAAAGCCACGGATTTTTCCATGTCGGTGACAGGGATTTCGCCCCAAACAATGATTGCACGATCAGCCATGTCTCATCTCCTTTGCTGGTTGATGAGTGTGGTAGATCATACCCCTGCTGACAGCATTATGTCAGCATGTTTTCAGGAGGGCGAAATTAGCCTGCCGCGATCCATCCAAGGCCCGCTTCGGTCGTCCCGCGGGGCTTGTATTCCCCTGACACAAAGCCTGCATAGCCTTCAGCATCCAGCTGCGCAAAGAAAGCCGGATAGTCGAATGCGCCCTTGTCAGGTTCGCCCCTGTCGGTGATCTGTGCCACCTGCACATGGGTTGTGACATCCCGCATCTTCTCCCATGTGCCCAGAACATCGCCAGTGATCTTGGCCGCGTGGAACGTGTCGAACTGAAGACGCAGGTTCGGAGCATCAACGGTTTCAACAATCTCGCGGCCCAGATCAAAGTCGCACAGAAAGTAGCCCGGCATCGTCTCGGTATTGATCGGCTCGATTGTCAGGCTCTGGTCCGGCGCCTCTGCTGCCGCCCAGCGCAAGTTGCGGATGAATGTCGCCTTGGCCTCTGGTCCGTCAGCCACGCCGCCCATGATATGCAGATGCGTAGCACCCAAAGTCCGCGCATAGCGCAAGGCGCGATGAAAATCCCTTTCGAACCGCGCTTCAAGCCCCGGCACAGCGGCCCAGCCCTGATCACCGCCGGTGTAGTTGGGCGGCGGGCAGTTGATCAGCGCCATCGGGATATCATGCAGGGCAAGCGCGTTCACGACGTCTTGCGCGTTGGTGTCGTAGGGAAACAGCACTTCGACCGCGTCAAACCCGGCCTCGGCGGCAGCGCCGATGCGGTCAAGAAAGGGCAATTCGGTAAAGAGCCATGTCAGGTTGGCACAGAATTTGGGCATCATGATCACCAAGGCAGAGTCTTCAGCGCTCTTTGTGGCTGCAGGCATCAGGATTTGCAAATGCCGTGTTCTCGGCTAACCTCCGCTCTGTCAAAGGAGCCCACATATGAAGAACCTTGCCCGCTTTCTTGTCGGCCTCTTTATGCCCCTGATCCTGATCGGCGGCGGTGGCGCTCTTCTGGGCTACGCCATCACAATCGAAGTGACATTTCTGGCGTGGGTCGGTCTTGCGATGATCGGGGCGGGCGTGCTCTGGGGGCTGGTTCTGTTCTTCTGGGCCAGCGGAGGCGACTGGTAGCGGCTGACGCCGCGTCCGGCTTGTCAGGCGTATTCTGCCTTCCTAACTTTGCGCCAACAAAGCGCGGAGAGTGACATGATCCCGACATTACGTGTTCTGATACATATGGGCAGTCTGCAGCGGCTCTTCCCCTTGTGGCTGGCTGGCGTGGTGCTCATGGTCGCCAACTTCCAGCTCTGGATGATAGCGGCCATCGCCTATGGGGTCGTGATGCAGTTCTTCGTCGAATACCTGATGCACCGATTTCTGCTGCACCGCGAACCGCCGACAGAACAAAGCGTCTTCAACGCGCTCTATCGCAGCCATATCGGGCATCACGAGTTTCCCGCCGATGCCGAATTCTTTACAGGCGACGACCACTGGTATCCGGTGCGGTTCGGCCTGATCTCTGCTGCGATCCACACGGTGATCCTGTGGCCCTTTGTCGGGCTGACCACAGCAGCGCTGGCAGCAGTCATTATCCTCTTTGTGGGATCCGTTAGTGCCTTTGTCTTCTATGAATACTGCCACACGCTTGCGCATCTGAATGTCAAGAA
>CAZOMZ010000060.1:0-9292 GCA_964581065.1 uncultured Loktanella sp.
GTATTGCAGGCCGGTGTGATAGAACAGGTCGGCAGCCCGCTCGAGCTTTACCGCACGCCGCGAAACCTCTTTGTGGCCGGCTTTATCGGGTCGCCCAAGATGAACCTCATCAGTGGCGAAGAAGCTGCCAAACACAATGCCACCACCATTGGCATTCGCCCCGAACACATCGATGTGGTCGAAAGCAACGGCCAGTGGCAGGGCACCGTCGGTGTGGCCGAGCATCTGGGCTCGGACACCTTCTTTCACATCCACAACACCGGATTGGGTGAGACCCTCACCGTGCGTGCGATTGGCGACGTCAGCCTGCGGCATGGCGATACGATCCACCTCAACCCACGCGCCGATGAAATCCACCGCTTTGACGCCGCCGGATTGCGGATCGCCTGATGCGACTGGACGGCAAGACAGCATTGATCACCGGTTCCGCACGCGGGATCGGTCTGGCGTTCGCCAAAGCCTATGTGGCTGAGGGTGCAAATGTTGTGATTGCCGATATCAACGAGGCAGCCGCGCATGCGGCCGCTGCGCAGATCGGGGAGAAGGCGCTTGCGGTCGCTATGAACGTGACCGATCAGGACAGCATAGATGCGGGCATCGCCAAAGCCGTCGATCACTTCGGCCAGATCGACATTTTGATCAACAACGCAGCGATCTTTACCGCCGCCCCCATCGTCGAGATCACCGCAACCGACTACGCCCGCGTCTTTGACATCAACGTCAAAGGCACGCTGTTTACTCTACAAGCCGTCGCCCGCCACATGATTGAGAACGGTATCAAGGGCAAGATCATCAATATGGCCAGCCAAGCGGGCCGCCGCGGCGAGGCCTTGGTGGCCGTCTACTGTGCCTCAAAGGCCGCTGTGATCAGCCTCACCCAATCGGCAGGTCTGAACCTGATTCAGCACGGCATCAACGTCAACGCCATTGCCCCCGGTGTGGTCGACGGCGAGCATTGGGACGGCGTGGACGCCTTGTTTGCAAAATACGAAGGCAAGGCCCCCGGGCAGAAGAAAAAAGAAGTGGGCGAAGCGGTCCCGTTCGGCAGGATGGGCACCGCAGAAGACCTGACCGGCATGGCCATATTTCTGGCGTCGGACGCGGCAGATTACATCGTGGCCCAGACATACAATGTCGATGGCGGGAACTGGATGAGCTGATGAAGGACCATGGTGAGGGAGGAAGCCCCGTGAAACTCGGCAACGCAAACCTGCACAATATGCCGGACGGCGTGCTGACGCCCCAGTATGATCGCACCGCGCTGACACCTGGCATTGTGCACATCGGACTGGGCAATTTTCACCGTGCCCATCAGGCTTGGTATCTGCATCGGCTGATGCAGACCGGCAAGGCGCACGACTGGGCCATCATCGGTGCAGGGGTGCGCCCGACTGATGCCGCCATGCGCGAGCGCCTTCTGGCGCAGGACTGTCTGACAACCCTGATCGAACTCGACCCCAACGGCGCGACAACCGAGATTACGGGCGCAATGATCGACTTTCTGCCTGTTGAAGAAGGCAACGGCGCGCTGATCGGCACTATGTCCGACCCTGCGATCCGGATTGTCGCGATGACCGTGACAGAAGGCGGATACTATCGCGATGCCAATGGCGATCTTGATCTCGACCATCCCGACATCCGCCATGATGCGGCCAATCCCGACACCCCGCGCACAGCCTTTGGCGCGATCGTTGCAGCCTACAAGGCGCGGCGTGATGCAGGGATTGCTCCGTTTACGGGCCAGTGCTGCGACAACCTGCAGCACAATGGCGATGTCCTGCGCGCCACGGTCGTGGGCCTTGCCCGGCTGAGCGATCCTGACCTCGCGGACTGGATCCACGCCAATGCCACATTCCCCAATGCGATGGTCGATTGCATCGTCCCCGCAACCGGTCCGAGCGAACTGACTTACGTGCAATCGCTTGGCATCACGGATGCGGCGCCCGTGACGCACGAGAACTTCCGCCAATGGGTGATCGAAGACAATTTCTGCGCCGGTCGGCCCGCATGGGAAGACGTAGGTGCGACGCTGACGGACAACGTGCACCTTTATGAGACCATGAAGATCCGCATGCTTAATGCGGGTCATCAGGTGCTGGCGAATGCGGGCGAGCTTTTGTCGGTCCCGACCATCGCAGCCTGCATGGCAGACGCCGATGTCGCGGCCTTCTTTCACAAGGTCGAAGCGGACGAGATCGCCCCCTACGTGGCCCCCGTTCCGGGCATGACGCCGATGCAGTATCTTGATCTGGTCACAGGCCGCTTTGCGAACCCCAAGATCCACGACACCACGCGACGGGTGGCCTTTGACGGCTCGTCACGCCACCCCGGATTTGTGTTGCCGATCCTGCGCGATGCGCTGGCGGCGGGCGGATCCATCGAAGGGCTGGCCCTGACCGAGGCGCTCTGGGCGCGCATGTGTGCGGGCACCCGCGAGGACGGCAGCGTGATCGAGGCGAATGACCCCTACTGGGACGCCCTGCATGACGTTGCACTTGCAGCCAAAGATGATCCTCGTGTCTGGCTCGGCCAGAAGGCCACTTATGGCAGCCTTGCAGAGAATGACCGCTTTGCGACGGCCTTTGCTGCTTGGCTCGAGATGCTCTGGCAGGACGGCACCCGCGCAGTCCTGCGCCGCTTTGTCGGCGACGACGCCTAGCCCTGAAACAGCGGGAACGACACGCCCAGCGCCCACGCCAGCATCAAGCCGAGTGCAAGCCCCGCGCCCAACGGTCCTGCACGGTTCGCGACGGCATGCCCCATCGTGCCGAATACCGCGTAGAAAAGCACGACAACCGGTGCGATCATCAGCAGAAAGAACAGCCCCGCAAAATCGATCATCACAGCGATCACCAGTGACGTCAGGAACGCCAGATGGATCAGCAAGCGGGTGGCTTTCGTGGCGCGGTGGCTCAACCGGGCGTCGGCCACAAAAAACAACACCGCTCCGAGGGCCATTGCCCCGATGATCCAGAACCGGTCACCGGTCGGCCAGAAATTCGCAGCATAGCGGTCAATGACAAAGGCAAAGACGGCACAAGCGGCAATCAGGGCCAGAAATCCCGTCCAGCCGAACCGCCCGAACGGGATGCGCCACGCAAAGAGCAGACCCAATTGCAGCGCTCCGTAGATCAGCAGATGCAGCGCCAGGTAATCGGCCACCAGAACCGGCATCCATCCCGGGTTCAGTAAGACGGCAAGTGGCGGGGCCACGACCATTGGTCCGATCAGCGCCAACGCCATCCGGCCCCGCGACAGCCGCAGTGCAGGCAGGTCAGCACGCGGCAGGCGCCTTGCAAGATCGACAAACAACACCACCAGACCGGCAAAAAGCGCCACGATGGCTGGTCCCATCGGCAGGATTTCCGCCCTGCCCTCGTGCCCGAACCTTTCGTTGAACCAGTCGCGCGCGGCGGCCTGCCCTGTGCGGGACTGCAGGATCGAGACATGTTCGATCATTGGCAGGATGATGGTCTGCCGGTCGATGCCTGTTGCTTCTTCCGCCGCAGAGACCGCAAAACCGCGCAAGCCCGGCTCCCATGCGCCGACCAGCAGTAAAAGGTCTTCTGGGCGATCAGCTGTGATCTCGTCCGAGAATGCAGAAAGCAGCACCATCGGGCCGATATCCTTACGCTCGGCGGCAACGCGGACAAGGATGTCGGTCGCCATCGAATGCCCCAGAAGGCCTACGGTTTCGCCTTGCGGGTTGATCGCCCCGATCACATCAGCCGTCTGGGCCATAAGCAACCGCGTGGTGCCTTCGATTGCGTTGACGTCACCTGACATCGGGACGGTATGCCGCCCGTGGCCCAGAAAATCGAAAGCGTAGACGCGGTAGCCTGCTGCGGCCAGTGGCAGCGCATATCCCTGCATCATCTGCGCCGATCCGGCAAATCCGTGTGCAATCACGATTGCGGGGCCGTTGGCATCCGGCGCGGCATAGGATGTCACGGGCGTACCGCCCAGAATGGTCTGGGTGATCTGGATCCCGCTGCGCGCGCTTTCGAGCACCCAGACGGAAACGGCGATGACAAGAACCGCAAGAAATGTCCGCATATCCAGCCCTTTGCGTGCCTTCGGGGGCACGGGCCTACCAGAGCGTCTTTTGCCCGCAGCGTCCAGCCTTTGCGATGCTATTCAGAGGGCTGCGCATTGAAGACAAAAAGCGGCTCGCCACCAATCTGATAGCCGTTGATCAGGGCGGCGGCGCGGGGGCCGGTCAGCCAATCCTCAAGCGCCTGCGCTGCCTCTGCTGCGACATGCGAATGCACAGCGGGGTTCACCGGCAGGTAGGCGTATTGGTTGAAGAGCGCCGGATCGCCGGCATAAAGCAGGCGCAGATCGCGCTTGTTGCCGAAGTTCAGCCAGCTTGCGCGGTCGGCGAGGATATAGGCGTTCATATCGGCAGCGGTATTAAGGGCCGGCCCCATCCCCGCCCCGACCGCACGATAGGCGGAGCCAAATCCTGTGACATCCAGCCCTGCCGCGATCCAGAGGCTCAATTCTTTGCGGTGCGTTCCGCTGTCGTCGCCGCGACTGACAAACAAGGCGCTGGCCAATGCGACACGCCTCAGGGCTTCGGCGATGGTTGCCGCGCCAGCCACACCAGCCGGATCATCCGTCGGTCCGACCAGCACAAAATCGTTATACATAATCTCGCGGCGGTGGGTGGCGTAACCTGCCGCGACGAACGCCTCTTCGGCCGCACGCGAATGCACAAGGACTGCATCGACATCACCTGCCTGCCCCAGCTTGAGCGCCTGACCGGTGCCAACGACAAGCAGTTGCACATCAAGCCCGATGTCTTCCCTGATCGCTGGCAAAAGAACATCCGAAAGGCCGGAATTCTGGAATGAGGTCGTGACGGCCAGCCGCATCGTGGCATCCGCCACAGCGCTCGCAGGCCAGAGCAGGCCAAGGGCAATCACCAGCCATTTCATTCAACAATGTCTCCGTTCAGGAAGGCGCGCCCCTGTGCCGTCTGCGGTCCGGCAAAGAAGCCATCAGCCGCGCCGGTCTCGACCACCTTGCCGTTGCACAGAAAGATCACCTCATCCGCAAGACGACGGGCCTGCCCCATGTCATGCGTGGCCATAACAATGCGCGTCCCCGCATCACGCTGTTCCTGCAAAAGTGCTTCGATCTCGCGGGTGGCGCGCCCGTCAAGCGAGGCGCTCGGCTCGTCCAGAAAGACAACCTGCGGCCGGGTGATCAGGGCGCGCGCCAGTGCCAGCTTTTGCTGTTCACCGCCCGAAAGACTGGTCGCGGGGCGATCCTCGACATCAGACAAGCCAATACGGGCAGCCCAGTCGCGTGCCACGTCGCGTGCCGCTGTCCGCGCCATGCCGCGCACCCGCAGCGGATAGCTCAGGTTGTCCAGCACTGATCGGCGCAGCATAACAGGGCGCTGGAAGACAAAGGCCTGCACCTTGCGCGCCTCGTCGGTGGGGACCTGCCAACTGACATCGCCTGCCGCAAGGCGCACGGTTCCGTGCAGCAACCCCAAAAGCGACGTCTTGCCTGATCCGTTGGGGCCAATCACGACAGTCAGCCCCTGTTCTTCGAGGCGCAGATCGACAGGGCCGATCAGACGCTTGCCCCTGCGCCGCGCTTCGGCGGCGGTCACGGTCAAAGGAAAAAGCGCGCTCACCAGCGTCCATCCCGCTCGGTCTGACCGAGCCAGTGAATGAAGAGATTGATCGTGATCGTCAGGCCGATCAGCACAAAACCCAAAGCGAGCGCCAGCGCGAATTCGCCCTTGCCGGTTTCAAGGGCGATGGCGGTCGTCAGCACGCGTGTCACGTTGTCGATATTCCCACCGACAATCATGATCGCACCGACCTCGCCGATCCCGCGCCCGAACCCCGCCAGCGCCGCTGTCAGCAGGGCCCGACGCGCATCCCAGAGCAGCGTGCGCAGTTTCTGACCTTGCGTGACATTCATCGAGATCAACAGGTCGTGGTATTCCTGCCAAAGATCACGCAGCGACTGGTGCGCGATACTTGCGATCAGCGGCACCATGATCAGCACCTGCGCGATGATCATCGCCGTCGGCGTAAACAAGAGCCCCAGCACACCGAAGGGGCCGGATCGCGACAGCAGAATATAGACGATCAATCCCACAACAACAGGCGGCAATCCCATCAGCGCGTTCAGGACAGCGATCACGGTCCGGCGCAAGCGGAACCGGCGCACCGCCAGAAGGGCCGCCAGCGGAAATGCGATCAGGCAGGCGACGGCCAGCGCAGTCAGCGTCACATAGAGAGACCGAAAGGCGATTTCCGCCAGTTCGGCGTCCAATGACACCACCAGCCAGACTGCGCGCAAAAGGCCGTCCCAAAGATCGACCATACCAGATCAGTGCCTCCGCTTCCGTTGCCCGTCAGGGCATTCCGCTCTGCCCTTTGCACCATGTGCACTTGCCGGAACACGGCAGGGCTTGCAATGGAAGTCGGGGCATCTCAGGCCTGTTTCTGGTCGATTTCGCCCGGCACCGAGCCGCTTTTTGCGACACATTGGCCAATGGAAACGATTGGACAGGGGCTATCGCCGTCGGCGATCCGGCAAAAGCGACAGAAGATACGCAGGCATGTCGTATGGCGTTGCAAATCCCCTGTCCGAGACATCGTGA
The DNA here is from genome assembly GCA_964581065.1 of uncultured Loktanella sp. GTDB lineage: Bacteria > Pseudomonadota > Alphaproteobacteria > Rhodobacterales > Rhodobacteraceae > Yoonia. Next base: position 6,632 of record CAZOMZ010000060.1, read on the forward strand.
AAGGTGATGTGATCGGGAAAGCGTTCGGCAAAGGCGCGGATGTCGGACAGTTTGTGAATATCGCTGTCGACGCCGCCAATCATGGTGATCGGCACTTCGCATTGGGTGATCAGGTCACTCCAGTCGTATTGCGCGGACTTGAAGCCGTGGGTGGCAGTCTGCGTGCCTTGGGCAAAAAGGCTCAGCACGGCCCCTTCCACATCAGGGTAATTCTCGGGGCTGAGAAAACTTGCGATAGCATCCGGACTGCCACGATGGATCAACCGCACTGCCTCTGCCGGGTCCATCGCCTGAAAAGAGCGCCCCGCAATCAGCACTGCAAGGTCGGACAACCGGACCCCTTTGCGAAGCACCTTTTGCAGGCTGGTCAGGATTTTGATGCGGCTTTTGCTGGCGACCATTTCGACATTCGGCAAGCTGGGCGCCTGCACAATAATCGCCGCGATCCGGTCACCTGCAGCTTTGGCATATTTGATCGCCGGGCGCAGGCCGAAATTGGCAGTCAGCAGCGTCGCCCGCTTTAGCCCAAGCTGGTCAAGCACGGCAATCAGGTCGGCCGATGCGCATTCGCGCGTCTTCATATCAGGAGGTGAAGGCGAGGTCTTTCCAAAGCCGGGGCCTACGATTGTGACACATTGCACCCCGTTTTCGCGAAACAGCTCTTCTGTCGCCGCAGGCCAGGTGCGCAGACTGGGAGAGGGTATCAAAACGATCGGATAGCCGTTTGGATCACCCGCCACGATGACCTCGACCACCCGTCCGCCCGGACGCAGAATCTGTGCCTCGATCCGGTCAGGCCGTTCTGTGCTGTCGATCACGGGGCGCACATCGGCCACGATCCGCGCGTCCTGATAGATCGCGCGCATCAACTCGGCCTGCGACGTGACGCCGAATTTCTCGCAGATCGTGTAGAACTGCTTGCGCACGGTCGCCAAAGACCGTCCGCGCGCCTTGGCAATTTCGTTCAGCGTGCGGCCCTTGAGGAATTCCTGCACCACTTCGACTTCGCTGGGGGAAAGATCGTGCTGGCGGAATTTCTGCACGTGCCTGCTGGCATCCGCCGGGCCATCTCCCAGCAGCATAAGCACTTCGTCTTGGGTCTGCTTGCCCCCTTTCGGGATAACAACCAATACGTAGGGAACAGGCCGGTCAAACTGCCGGGCATTGGCGCGTGATGCGCTGTAGCGGGTCTGCTTGCGATCCGCCCCGAACAACGCGTTGATCTGCGCGCTGAGCGGTTCTCCACTAACGGGCCAGATCTCAAGATCATCAACCGGCTGTTGGGGCGCCGCGGAAAGCATGACCTCTGCGGCAGCGTTGGCGGCAAGAATACGTCCACTGCTATTGATGCGCAGGCAGGGTTCCAGACGGTCGTGAACAAAGTTTTCCAGACTGTTCTGCCGCACGGGGCCGAGCTGCGAATCCAGCAGCGCGACCAGAGGCGCAAAGTCGTGTGCGCTATTCTTCTCTGCCAGAAACCTTTCAACGTCCTTGGGTTTGCTGCCGATCAGCTTGATCAGCTCTTCAATCTGATCCGGCGAGGACAGCAGTTCGTTGATCTTGTCGGGGACTGACACGGGTGATTCCTTCACACTCGCCAAAGAACAGAAAGACTTGGTCTAATATTCAGTTAAACTGTATGTTTCTTAAGCAAAAAAGAAATGCGAACACCAGTCCGGTAAAGGCAACTCATTGAACAACACGCAGTCGGGGCAACGGCACAAAATATACTATGATTGTAGTATGGCATGAAACGGCCTTCAGTAGAATACCTTGGTTAAGTTCGCGGCCACAGCGCTTGACGACTAAGGAAACGATCCAGCCTGCGACGACGCAGACGTTTCTGTTCAAGCCCCGGTTCTCGCGGACGCGACGATGCGAACCGGACACAGGATTTCTCTCGGTTTCGCCCTCTCGGATACCGCTGGACGGCGGTTACATTCGAACTCACTCTTGACCACACTCACGGATAAGAGGGCCTACTGGCCCTCTTATTTGTGTGGGCGTGGGTGTCTTACTCCGGCCCAAAGCTTTCTTTGAAAAACCGCAGCCAGTTGCCACCCATCAGCTTGGCAACGTCATCTTTCGAGAAACCAACCTCGGACAAACCTTCAGCGACATTTCCGAAATCCCGATTATCACCGAACCACGACGGCATTGCGGGAAAGCCGGGTGCGGCAGCGGACCCTTCGCCAAAATCAACCTCTTTGGTCCAACGTCCGACGCGCATCCATTCGACCACGCTGTCAGGTTGATCCTGACAGAGATCCGAACCAATCCCGAAGTGATCAACGCCAAAGCTCTCTGCCATTTCCGCGATCATCGCGCAGAAGTCCTGAAGATTGCAGTCCGACTTGCCCCGCAGATGGTGCGGATAAAGCGAAAAGCCCATCATGCCGCCACTTTGGGTCACAGCGCGGATGACGTCATCGCGCTTGTTGCGCAAGGCAGGATGCCAGCGATGGGGATTTGCGTGGGTGATAGCAATCGGACGCTGGGATATCTCGGCGGCCTCGATCGTCGAGCGGTCGGCGGAATGGCTCATGTCGACCACCATGCCCACACGGTTCATCTCTTTGATCACCTGCCGCCCCATGCGGGTGATTCCGGGATCCTCGGCCTCGTAGCAGCCTGTCGCGAGCAAAGACTGGTTGTTGTAGC
>CAZOMZ010000061.1:0-9272 GCA_964581065.1 uncultured Loktanella sp.
CGCGACCTGCCGGATTTCGTCTCAGGCGCTGGCAAACTGGATGCACCACGACGTCGTCAGTGAAGAGCAGGTGATGGAGGCCATGCGCAAGATGGCTGTTGTGGTGGACGAACAGAATGCCGGTGATCCGGCCTATCGTCCGATGGCCCCCGGCTTTGACGGTATCGCTTTCCAGGCAGCTTGTGATCTGGTCTTCAAGGGCCGTGTCCAGCCGTCCGGCTACACCGAACCCGTGCTGCACCAGCGCCGTCTGGAGCTTAAGGCGCAGCGCAATCATTGATCTGACAGGAGAGACTTAAGATGGCTGAGATTTCTGCAAACAAGGCCCGCACGATCATCCGCAAGGCGCTCGCCAAGGGTGACGAAATGGGGTTCAAGCCGCTCTCGGTGGTGGTGCTGGACGCGGGCGGTCACGTGAAGGCATTCGAGCGCGCCGATGGTGCCGCTCCCGGCCGTTTCGGCATCGCGCATGGCAAGGCCTACGGTTCGATCATGTTGGGCATGGCAGGTACGGCCCAGATGGCGCGGGCCGAGCAGCAGGCCTATTTCATGGCCGCTGTGAACGGCGTCTACGGCGGTGCTGTCGTGCCCGTTCCCGGTGGTGTGCTGGTCAAAGACAAGCGTGGCACTGTGATTGGCGCGGTGGGCGTGACCGGAGATACCTCTGACAACGACGTGATCGCCGCGATGGCCGGTATCGAAGCCGCAGGTCTGGCAGGCGAAGCCTAATCCCAAGCCCGTATGATCAGATGCATTCAGGGGCGGGCCAGTTTCGGTCTGCCCCTTTTTCATGCGCCAGCGGTGAAATCACGATCATGTGCGGCGCTGACGTTGCATCTGTGCGCAGCCTTTGGCTTCCATGCCGCGCGCCTGCGGGCTACATTATGATCGGAAGAGGAAAGTCATATGTCCCGCCCTGTCGTCGGTATCATCTCGAATACGCATCTGATCAACGACCAGTATCTCGTCCACGGGGCGGGTGCGCTGAACGTGGAGGCGCTGTCGCGGGTCTCTGATGTGGTGCCGGTCATCATCCCGACCGAACCGGATCTGGTCGATGTGGCCGAACTGATGGCGACCTGCGACGGCTTCTTTTTTCCGGGCGGCCGCCCGAACGTCCACCCCGAGGAATACGGCGAGGAACCGACCGAGGCGCATGGCACGTTCCAGCGCCACCGCGACCGGATTTCCCTGCCGCTGATCCGTGCCTGCGTGACACGCGGCCAGCCGATCTTTGGTGTTTGCCTCGGTTTCCAAGAGGTCAACGTCGCTATGGGCGGCACACTCTATCCGGAAATCCGTGACCTTCCGGGCCGAGATAACCACCGGATGCCGCCCGATGGCACGCTGGAAGAAAAATTTGCACTCCGCCATGAAGTGACGCTTTCCGAAGGCGGGCCGTTTCATCGGCTTTTGGGCGCAGACAAGGTGCTGACAAACACATTGCACGGTCAGGGGATCAAACAGGCGGGCCCGCGTGTGGTGATTGATGGGCATGCGCCTGATGGCACCCCCGAAGCGATCTACATTTCAGATGCGCCCGGCTTTGGCCTCGCCGTGCAATGGCATCCCGAGTGGAACGCTGCCGGTGACCCCGTGTCGCGCCCGATGTTCGAAGCCTTCGGCGAGGCCTGTCAGGCGTGGAAGAAGGGCGGTCAATTGCGGCCTGTCCATGAGGTGAGCTGCCGCTCGATCGCGTGACGGCCACATCTGCAAAAACCTGATCCCCCTGTGATCTGAATCAATGCAGGCTTTCCGCAGTCTGGCAGTCTTGTCCCGCAACAGGAGGAGTGACTGCCGTGAAGATACTGATCGCATACGCCTCAACCGAGGGGCAAACCCGCAAAATCGCACGTTATTGTGCTGACTACCTTGTCGGAAAAGGGCATTCGGTCGAACTGGCCGGCGCGGCGGATGCGCTGGATGCTGAATTGACGCGTTTCGACGCTGTGCTGCTCGCAGGGTCCATCCATGCGGGTAGCTATCAGAAGCCGCTGGTCAAACTTGCCCGCGCAAAGGCGGCACAGTTGGGGCATATGAAATCGGCCTTTATGTCGGTGTCGCTCGCTGCGGCCGGAAATGACCCCGAAGACTGGAAGGGCATTGAAAACTGCGTGGCCAGATTTGCGGACAAGACAGGATGGACGCCGCCCACCGTCATGCATGTCGCCGGTGCCTTCCGGTTCTCCGAGTATGACTTTCTGAAAAGCTGGGCCATGCGCTACATCGCGGCCCAGAAGGACGAAACCGTCGATCCTCATCAGGACAAGGAATACACTGACTGGGCCGCGCTGAAAAAGACGCTGGACAGTTGGCTGGGCTAGATTGGCTTGATCCGCTCATAAAGCATGATGATGCTTCCGTCGCCATTGAATAACACAAACTGATCGTCGCCATTCAAGAGGACGTGGAACCGGTCTTCGGAGTAGGTCGGCTCATCAATGCCGTATTCCGGCATCGGGTCGACGTAGAACCATTGGCTGAAGCTCATATCCTCGTTCAGTTTCCAGCGGTCCTGCGGGTTCTCGAAACTGCCGTCGGCGGCGCGTAGGGGTGCACGCCAGTCGGCTGTGAAGCTCTGGAACGCATAGGGCGCGCCTTGATCCTCTTTGAACGGATCGAACATCCAGTATTGCCAGTCACCGACAAAATCGGAGACGCCCGAGGGTTTGCGCCCCTCAAAGCCGACCTTGTTGCGCACATAGGCAAAAACGCCATCCCGGTATTCACCGGGTTCGTCCTTGTGATCAATGCGCATATGCCCCTCAACAATGGCTTGCATTTTCAGTGCAGTGTGACACCCATTAGCGCTAACAGTCAAAGGAGAGTCCAATGAAACGCTCGCGCATCAACGAGATCATGGCTGAAGCGGACGAGATGATCCGGTCCTACGGGTTTGTCCTGCCGCCATGGGCCTATTGGACTCCTGATGAATTCAAGGCACGCGTAAAGGACGCGCAGGCGGTTATCGACGCCCGCTGTGGCTGGGACATCACCGACTACGGCGCGGGCCGCTATGACGAGATGGGGTTGTTCCTCTTTACCTTGCGCAATGGCCGTCTGGCCGATCTGCAGCGCGGCGGGGGCATGTGTTACGCCGAAAAACTGCTGATCTCCAAGCAGGACCAGCTGTCGCCCATGCACACCCATGTGATCAAGGCCGAGGACATCATCAACCGTGGGGGTGCGACCATGGTGATCGAGCTTTATGGGTCTGACGCTGACGGCAATTTTGACGAAACTGCGGGTGGTGTCGTGATGTGTGACGGCATCCGTCGCGCGTACACGCCCGGTGAAAAGCTGAAATTCGCACCCGGTGAAAGCGTCACCCTGATGCCCGGTGACTGGCATGCCTTCTGGGGCGAGGGCGGCGATGTGCTGATCGGTGAAGTCTCGACCGTCAACGACGACGAGACCGACAATATCTTCCGCGAACCCATCGGGCGTTTTGCCAATGTCGAGGAAGACGTGGCGCCAACTCATCTTCTGGTCAGCGACTACAAGACGTGGTTGGGGTAGGGGCGTTTGCGCCCCCACCGGTCAGAGGATCAGATCGAATGTATTGATCAGCGGCAGTTCCCGCGCGCGGGTGCCGGTGAGATCAAACAGCGCATTCCCGAGGGCCGGCATGGCAGGCGGCGTGCCCGGTTCGCCGACGCCACCCATGAAGGGATCATCTTCAAGGATGCGGACTTCGAACTTAGGCGTATTGTGCATGCGTAGCGCGTCGTAGTCGTAGAAGTTGCCCTGCTGGACCTCGCCATCGGCAAAGGTCAACTCGCCCTGCATCGCAGCCGAGAGACCATAGATCGCACCCGAGACCATCTGCGCCTCGATGATGCTCGGATCGAGTGCCGTCCCCACATCGCAGGCAATCCAGCATTTGTTGATGCGGATGCCGTTGCCTGTGTCTTCGACCTCGACCACTTCGGCGGTCGCCGTGCCGAAGGAATAGCAGAAGGCAACGCCACGCCCGATGTTGTCGGGGGTCTGGCCCGTCCAGCCGCACATTTCGCCGACAGCACGTAGGACCCCCGCAGAAGGCGCATGTTCAGGCGTGGTCAGATCGATGCGGAATTGCAACGGATCGGCGCCTGCGGCATGGGCCATCTCGTCAATGAAGGTGTCCAGCATGAAGCCGTTGATCGAGTTACCCACCGAGCGCCAGAAGCCGAGCGGCACGTCGATATCGGCGAGATGACCGGCGATGCGGAAATTCGGAATCGCCAGTGGCTGGTTCGCAGCCCCTTCGACGTGAATGGCATCCGGCCCGGGCGGCACAGTGCCCACCTGGCGCATGGATGAGTTGTGGAACACCGACGGACCCGCAATCTTGCCGTCGAGCACGACTGCCTTGCCGTCGTTCACAACCCCGCGGAAACGCGCGATGGCGGCGGGGCGATAGAAATCGAGGCGCATGTCCTCTTCGCGGCTCCACGTCATGCGGATCGGGGTGCCGGGAACGGCAGCCGCAATCTTGGAAGCTTCGATCGCAAAGTCGAATTCCCCGCGGCGGCCAAATCCGCCACCCATATATGTCGTATGCACCGTCACCTGATCTGAAGAGATCCCGATGGCTTCGGCGCATTTGTCGCGGGTCATGACCGGCGCCTGATTGCCCACCCAGAGCGTCAGCGCGGTCCCGTCAAATAGTGCCGTGCCGCTCATCGGCTCCATCGTCGAATGGGCAAGCCAGGGCATGTAGTATTCGGCTGTAATTTCAGTGCCTTCAACTGCACTATTCACGTCACCTTCGTCGCGCGAAACGCTGTCGGGGTCCGTGTCGAAAGCCGCTGTGATCGCGGATCGCAGCCCTTCGGTATCAGCAGGGTAGCTCGCGTCCTCCCAGACGATATCAACCATCTCGGCGGCTTGCATGGCGAGCCATGTGTTGCTGGCGACAACGGCAATCCCGTCGCCGATGTCAATGATCGCCTCAACACCGTCCATGTCGCGCGCGGCGCTGTCGTCATAGCTGACCATGCCAGCGCGCTTGGGATTGCGACGCACTGTGGCGAATTTCATGCCTTCCAGTTCAACATCAGTGCCGAAGATTGCGGTGCCGGTCACTTTGCCGACCATGTCCTTGCGCGGCATCGCCTTGCCCAGATACTTCCACTCCGACTTGTCGCGCAGCGGCGCATCCGGCGGCGCGATCTCTCGCAGGTCCATGGCGAGTTCCGTATAGGCGATTTCAGTCCCGTCCGGTGCGATCACCTTGCTGTTTTCGGTGCGCAATTGGCCTGCATCAACACCAAGCCGCGCGGCAGCGGCCAGTTTGATCGCTTCACGGGCCGAGGCGCCTGCGTGGCGCATGCGGTCATAGAAATCCATCATCGAGGTCGAGCCGCCTGTCGCCTGAAGGTTCAGCAGTTTGCCAGCCTTGCCGACCTGTTGGCGCAGACCGTGGATGAACGCGTTGTCTGCATAGTGATGGAAAGGCAGAGCCATCCCGAGAAAGACCGAGTTGTAGTAGGCTTGCGCAGGTGGGCCGTGCATCACGGTCACGTCTTCCCAAGCGACATCCAGCTCTTCGGCAACCAGTGCGGCGAGCGTGGTATAGACACCTTGGCCCATTTCGGCACGGGGTGTGATGATTGTCACGCCGTCGCCGTTGATCAACACGAAGGGGTTCAGCGTCGCCTCACCCTCATCGGGAATCAGCGGGTTCGGCGCATCCTTGTTGATCTGGTAGACCCCGAAGGCGACCCCGCCCACAATGGCGGCTGATCCAATCAGGAAGGTGCGGCGGGCGATTTTTCCGATGCGTGACATGGCTCAGGCCTCCTCGCTCAAGCGCTGGGCGGCGTCTTTGATCGCGGCGCGGATGCGCGGGTATGTGCCGCAGCGGCACAGGTTGCCCTGCATCGCGTCGTCAATGTCCTGATCCGTGGGATCAGGAACCTCTGCCAGCAGTGCTGCGGCATTCATGATCTGTCCGGATTGGCAGTAGCCGCATTGCGCGACCTGATGGTCGACCCAAGCCTGCTGGATGATTGCCATGTTATCGGGCGTGCCGAGACCCTCGATGGTGGTGACTTCGCCCCAGACGTCTGCGAGGGCGACCTGACAGGAGCGGACCGCTTCGCCATCGATGTGCACAGTGCAGGCTCCGCAAGCGGCAACGCCACAGCCGAATTTCGTGCCGGTCAGTCCGATCTCGTCGCGCAGGACCCAAAGGAGGGGGACATCATCAGGGAGATCGACCGAGGTGCTCTGACCGTTGATTGTGAGGGTTGTGGGCATCTGTGTTTCTCCCAAAAGTGAACTCTACCGTTTAGTTTAGTTTCTTGTGCGGGTTCATTCAAGGTTCATCTGAGGGAGAACCGGTTTTTGCAGAAAGCTGCCGATTGCGATCACACTGCCCTCAGACCCTGCAAGGCGCCCAACAGGGCGGGGATCTTTTCGCGAAAGCGGAAGAAACCATGTGTGGCATGAGGCCATGCCTCTGCATCAAATGGCCTGATCTGCTGGGCAAGAGGGGCGTCGCGCAGCGCATCCCGTGTCGGTCCTGTGGGGACCATAGCCGTTACAAGCCGGCCAACAGCGTTGTCGCTGCACCATTGGGCCAGATCGTCGGGCGCAACCCAAGACACATGTCCCAATCTGTCGCCAAAGCGGTTTTGGCAGTCGTGCATGGCGTCGGTCACGAATTGCGTCACATGCGGACTTACGTTGAGCGGACTGCGGGACGTGGTTGTCTGCACAAAGACCGTCTGATCTGGCGTGAACCGGTCCAATAGCCAGCCGGGGGAGAGATCTTCCTCGGTGATCAGCAACACGTTGCTTGCGCGATCAATCGGGTCAGAGACCGGCAGTGGACCACGTGGCGGATGGGGTTGGCCTGCAAGCGGGGCGGCATGATCTGCCAGTCCGCGCGGGGCGAAACGGCCATGCGTGTACTTTGCGATATTGTCCGGACGTGCCAGATAGGTCTTGCCCACCGTTTGCAAGCCACCGACCCAGCGCCACGACAAGGTGTTTGACGCAGGATCACCATCAAGCAAATGCCGCAGAAAGAAATCCGCCCCGAGAACCCATGGCAGGCGGAGTGTGAATATCCAGATCGACGCAAACCACATCCGCGCGTGGTTGTGCAGATAGCCTGTCTCGACCAGTTCCCGCGCCCAGTGGTCGAAACAGTCGATCCCCGTCTCGCCTTTGCAGGCCGCTTCCCATTCGCGGCGCAACCCGCTTTCGCTTTGCAGGCGGTTCATCGCGGCACCAAGCTCGCCACAATAGGCGGTCCAGACCGAGGGCCGCATTTCCAGCCATCCTTTCCAGTAGGTGCGCCAATAGACCTCCTGAATGAATTTCTCGGCCGCCTGCGGGCTGTGGCGGGCAAGCGTTGCGCGAAGGACATCCTCTTCGGTGATGATCCGGTGGCGGATATAGGGTGACAGCGCCGAGACGTTCCCCGGATCGTCGTAGTTGCGTTTGGCGGCATAATCGCGTCCTGCCTTCGGGACAAAGGCATTCAGGCGGGTCAGGGCGGCTCTATAAGATGGTTCGAACATCTGCGAGAGCTATCGCGGATCGGGTTGCTTTCAAGCGGCAGTCGCGTCTTTCCGTGGCTGCATCCTTGACAGCGGCGAATGGTCGGGACAACGCTGCCACATGCTTGATTTACGCCCTGTGGGATATGTGATCGGTCTGCTTGTGGCGTCGCTTGGGATCACCATGCTCGGCCCGCTTGCGGTCGATCTGGCTGCAGGCAACGGGCATTGGTTTGTTTTCTTCGAAAGCATGGTTGTGACCATCGTGACCGGCGGGCTGATCGCGATGGCTTGCGCGAATGGCGTGTCGCAGGGGCTTTCGCTGCGGCAGACGTTTCTTCTGACTTCATTGGTTTGGCTGACGCTGCCGGTGTTCGGCGCGATCCCCTTTATGCTGGGGGCGACAGGCACGAATTTCACTGACGCATTCTTTGAGGCGATGTCCGGACTTACGACGACAGGGGCGACGGTCCTGATCGGGTTGGAAACCCTGCCCGAAGGCCTGCAGCTTTGGCGCGGAATCCTGCAATGGCTGGGCGGTGTGGGGATTGTCGTTGTGGCGATGGTTTTTCTGCCGGAACTGAGGGTTGGGGGGATGCAGATCTTCCGCTCGGAAGGGTTCGACACAAGCGGTAAGATTCTCCCGCGTGCAGGTGAGATCGCAAAGCGGATTTCCTATATCTATGCGGGCCTGACCATTGCCTGCATGCTGGCCTATTCGGCGACTGGGATGAGCGGCTTTGACGCGGTCGTGCATGCGATGACCACCGTGTCGACAGGCGGGATGGCGAACTATGATGCCTCTTTTGCAATCTTCGGGGCAGGGGTTCACTACGTTGCGGTGATCTTCATGATCCTCGCAGCACTTCCGTTTGTGCGCTTCGTGCAGATCCTCGCAGGGACCGCCAAGCCGCTGTTTCAGGACAGGCAGATCCACGTCTTTCTGTTGCTGATCGCGCTTTTTGTCTTGCTGACGACTGCATGGCTCTGGGGGCGATCAGGTGTCATGACAGAAAGCGCATTTCGGGAAGCGCTCTTCAACGTGACATCGATCATGACGGGCACCGGCTACGCCAATGCGGATTATATGCTCTGGGGGACATTTCCCGTGGTGGTTTTCTTTCTGATCGGTTTGATCGGGGGTTGCGCCGGTTCGACGTCCTGCTCGGTCAAGGTGTTCCGCTACCAGATTGTCTTTGCTGCGATCAAAAGCCAGATCCGCCAGATCCATTCGCCGCACGGGATCTTCACGCCGCGCTACGACGGACGCCCGATCGGGGATGACATTCTGAACTCGGTCATTGCCTTTCTGGTGGCCTTTATCCTGTCGCTTGGTGTGACGGCCGTTCTTCTCGGGCTGACCGGCCTCGACTTTATCACCTCGGTGTCCGGTGCTGCGGCGGCCCTTGCCAACATTGGCCCAGGTCTGGGGCTCGAGATCGGGCCTGCGGGCAATTATGCCAACCTCAATGATGCGGCCAAATGGATTCTCGCGGTTGCGATGTTCGTCGGGCGGCTCGAAATCATGGTCGTGCTGACCATCCTGTCGATCAAATTCTGGAGAAACTGATATGGCGACCCGCCCGCTTGGTGCACAAATTTCGCATATGCTGAAGGACCGCGGTGTCAGCACGATCTTCGGGATTCCGGGCGTGCACAATCAGGAAATGTATCGCGGGATCGAGGAAGCGGGCATCACCCATGTATTGGCCCGTCACGAACAAGGCGCGGGCTTTATGGCCGATGGCTATGCCCGTGCGACCGGGCGGGTCGGGG
>CAZOMZ010000062.1:0-1091 GCA_964581065.1 uncultured Loktanella sp.
GGCTGTCGGTCGGACCGGCGATCATGTCGATGCCGACGCGGCCAAAGAGGATGCGCTTGGCTTCGGCAACAAACTGGTTGCCGGGACCGACAAGGATGTTCGCCTTGGGCAGACCGAAAAGGCCGAATGTCATCGCAGCCACGCCCTGCACGCCGCCCATGGCGATGATTGTGTCAGCGCCACAGATCTTGGCTGCGTAGATGATCGCTGGCGCAATGCCCACACCGGGACGCGGCGGCGAGGCAACTGCAATGTGGTTGCAGCCCGCGACCTTGGCGGTGGTGACGGTCATAATGGCCGACGCGATGTGGCTGTAACGTCCCCCGGGAACATAGCACCCTGCCGCATCACAAGGGATCGCCTTCTGACCGGCAATAAAGCCCGGCGCGATCTCGTATTGGATATCGCTGACGGTGGCCTTCTGTGCCTCGGCGAACCGCTTCACATTGTCATGGGCGAACTGGATGTCCTCTTTGAGCTTCTGCGGCACCAGCGCTTCGGCTGCGGCGATTTCTTCCTCGGTCAGGATCACGTTACCGTCGTATTTGTCGAACTTGGCTGCGTATTCCATCGCCTTGGCGTCACCGCCCGCTTCGATGTCGTTGAGAATGCCCTGCACCAGTTCGTGCACGTCAGAAGCACCAGACTGGGCGGTCAGCGTCGCTTTCTTGAGATATTCACGTGTCATTGGGTGTTTGTCCTACTTGTAGATATCAGGAAGAAGTGTTGTCGAAAGCGCCGGGACATAGGCGATCACAAGAACGATCACGAACATGCTGAGCACAAAGGGCACAGCGCGCGCGGCAATCTTGAGGATCGACTCTCCCGTGATACCGGAGACAACAAAGAGGTTAAGGCCAAGCGGCGGCGTAATAAAGCCCACACCCAGCGCGGTGATCATCATGACGCAGAACTGGATCTCGTTCATGCCGATGTTCTCGGCCAACGGCATCAGGATCGGCGCAAGGATCACGATATTCGGCGTGGTTTCCATGACACAGCCCGCAGCAATCAGAATACCGATCATCAGCAGGATCAGGATCCAAGGCTCGTTTGTCAGGCTTGTAGCCGAAGTCACAAAACCCTGCGGC
>CAZOMZ010000062.1:1101-9149 GCA_964581065.1 uncultured Loktanella sp.
GGCGATGATTGGCAGGATCACGCCGTTCACCTTGGCAGAGCTGACCAGCATCGCAGGGAAGTCCGCAAACTTCAGCGTGCCGAGGAAGAAACCCATCAGGATTGTGACGACAACAGCCGTTGCACCGGCCTCGGTCGGGGTCAGACGGCCCGAGAAGATGCCATAAAAGATGATCCCGGGCACGATGAAGGCATACCAGCCGGATTTCAGCGACCGGCCCAGATTGCCCAGCCACTCCATAAAGGTCAGGTTGCCGCCGCCTTCATAGGCGTAGATGCGGTTGACGACGAGGTTTGTGATCAGGATCGCAAACAGGATCGCAAGACCGGGGATCAATGCGGCAAGGAACAGTGTCGATGCCGATATACCCAGAACCAGACCAATGATGATGTAGGCAATCGAAGGCGGGATCAGGATGCCGGTACAGGCACCTGCGGCCACCAGCGCACAGGCGTAGGGGCGTGGATAACCCGCCTCGACCAGACGCGCGATGGTCATACGACCGACCGCAGCAGCACCGGCGGCATCAGAGCCCGAGATGGCGGCGAACATCCCGCAGACCAAAACAGTCGCAGAGCCGAACCCGCCCTTGGTGAAGTTGGTGAGCGCTTCGGCCACGTCGAGGAATTTTCGCGACAGCCCCGTCCGCACCAGCACGTCGCCGGTCAGGATGAAGAGCGGGATCGCGGTGAGCGCGAAGGCATCAATCCCGGTGAAGAGGCGCTCGCCCACAAGGCTCAGCGGCAGGTCGCCCGACATCAAGAGCATCAGGATTGCTGAAGACCCGATGGCGGCCCAGACGGGCACCGCGAGTGCAATCAGTGCGACAAAGAGAATGACGGGTACGTAGAAATCCCAGCCAAGCTCGACGGTTTGTTGAACAGTATTCCAAAGCATCTGGCTGGTTCCTAATCGAAGAGTGTGTCGCCCTGATAGACAGGCTTGCCCGTCTTGAGGGAGATGAAGTCACGGCGCATGGACTGGAAAAGTCGCCATACCATCAGGGCAAAGCCAAGAGGCACGGCCATCAGGAACCAGACTTTGGAGATGCGCAGACCGTCTGTGACGGACCCGAACTTCCATGAAACATGCACGGATTCCCACGACCAGTAGAGCGCGATCACGGCCACCACCAGCATCACGATGTCACCAAAGATATAGAGAAGTGCTTTGGGGCGCGGCGGCAGGTAATGCATGATCACGTCAATGCGGATATGCGCGCGTTCTTTCACGGCTGCAGCTGCACCGATCCAGGCCAGATAGATGAATGAGTATCGGACGATTTCCTCGCCCCAGATCGAAGAATAGGCGAAGATTTCGCGACGCAGCACCTCGATCGCCATCGTGATCACCAGCATCACATAGAACGTGAGCAGCATCCAACGCTCGGCATTTTGGTCAATTTTGCGCAAAGTTTCCATGACGGAGCCCAATCGGTTCGCACGTTTGGAGACTGCGCTGCGGGCGCCAAGGTCTTGTCCGTGCGTGAAAAGGTGGATGCAGGGCGCCCCGCACGGGCGCCCTGCCAGTCTTTATGCGTCGTGGACGTAGTACTTGCCCATTGTGCCCGCGGCTTCTTCCATCGCGGCGAACGCATCCATGGACCCGGCCAGCTCGACCTTGAACTCGTCCCATTCGGAACGCTGGTAGCCACCGGCTTCCTGCCACTCGGCCAGCTGATCGTCGGTGAGCGAGTGGAATTCAACGCCGGCTTTGACCAGCTCGGCCATTGCGTAAGCGCGTGCGGATGGGACCTTGGCAAGGTTCTGGTGGGCCGTCATCTCAGAGCCCCACATGATGCCTTCCTGAACGTCGGACGGCATGGAGTTGAACCATTCGAGGTTACACGAGTAGACTTGGCTGTCTGGCACGGCCTGCGTGAAGGTGACGTGGGACAGGATGTCCTTGAAGCCGAACACGAACAGCGCGCCGACAGATGGGTCAAGCGCGTCAGCAACACCCTGCTGGATCGCGGATGGTGTCTCGCCCCATGCAACCGGTGTCGGGTTGGCGCCGACAAGGCGGTAGTACTGCTGCAGCATCGCCGAACCTGGTACACGGAATTTGATGCCTTCCATGTCGCCTGGCGTGATCACAGCGTTTCCGCCTTTGCGCACCGCAACAACACGTGGATCGATATTGACGTAGAACAGCGGCTTGAAGCCGTTTTCTTCGATCTTCGGCGTCACATTGGCGTTCCAGAAGTCAGAAGTCACCAGATTGGTGAAGCGCTGGTTGGAACCGCAGAGATACGGCATGTTGATCAGGTCAACGGTCGACGCAAATGGCGCAAAGTTCGACAGCGAGTGCTGCGCGGCCTGGATTGTGCCACCCTGAACGGCCTGCACAAGTGCACCACCGGCGCCCAGCTGACCACCGGGGGCCAGTTTGACGTAGACCTTGCCGTTGGTTGCGTTCTGGATGTTCTCTTTGAGGTCCAGCTGCATGATCGGATAGCTGCGCGATGCGCCCAGCACATAGGCTGTAGCAATCGTCATCACATGTTCAGCCGCGGCTTCCCGCTCGCGCTCTTCATTTGCCGACTGGGCCGCAGCCTCGGTCGACCAGAGTGTCCCAGCCGCACCAGCGACCAGTGCCGCAGTAAAGCTGCCAGTCGTGGCCAGTTTCAGGAAATTCCGGCGCTCTGCCGACGCAAGTTCATTGCGGTCTTTGGTATCCATTCGGTTTCCTCCCATTGGATCGTCTTAGCTGTCGTCTTTGTTTTTGCGATCAGCTTCTTTTTTCAGGATCGCGACCACGAAAAGCAGCGACGCGAGAAACAGAACCAACATTTCTCCAACATCCCCAAGGAACGCGCTGTCAGCGAATGCGCCAAGCGCGACGTTTGTGAAAAACACCGCGAAGACAACGGCAGAGCCTATGAGGAACATCAAAGTTCTCCTCTTTGTATGGTTCGGTATACGGACTGTAAGCGCTTACATATGATTCGTGCAAGCGTTTACATGACGCTGGGTCAAAGCAGGTCACAGAGTGGGTAGACGGATGCCGAAATATCGTTGAAGTTGAAAAAGACATGACTGAACTTCCCGCCATCCCTACCCTTCTGGACGTCGCGCGCGCTGCTGGCGTGTCAACGGCAACGGTCTCGCGCTGCCTCAACAAGGAAAGCACAGTGGCCGAGGCGACCCGCGCGAAAGTCATGCGCGCCGTCGAGGAACTGGGCTACACCCCGAATTTCAACGCCCGCGCAATTGCAGCAAAGCGGTCGCATACGATCGGCGCGATCATCCCGACGATGGAGAACGCGATCTTTGCGCGCGGATTGCAGGCCTTTCAGGAAGCCCTGCACGACTTGGGCTATACTTTGCTTGTCTCGAGCAGCGCCTATCAGCCGGACCTAGAGGCCCAGCAGGTCAAGGCGCTGGTGGCGCGTGGCGCCGACGGGTTACTGTTGATCGGCTACGAAAGGGACCAGTCGGTCTACGACTATCTGGCCCGCCGCAATGTCCCGACCGTGCTGGCATGGGCATTTTCGGCCGAGCAGAACCTCACTGCCGTGGGTTTTGACAACCGCGCTGCGATGGCCGAACTCGCCGATCATGTCATTGCGTTGGGACACCGGCGGATCGCCTACGTCTCGGGCATCATCGCAGGAAACGACCGCGCCCGCAGCCGTCTTGCCGGTGTGCATGACGCGCTGGAAAAAGCAGGCATGGCGCCATCGGACATGCCCGTGATCGAACGGCACTATGCCATCGAGGACGGCGCCGAAGCCTTTGAAACCCATATGCAATCAGACGTGCGGCCCACGGTGGTCATGTGTGGCAACGATGTTCTTGCCGCCGGTGCACTGGCGAAGGCCAAACAGATGGGATTGCGCGTGCCCGAGGATGTATCGATCACAGGCTTTGATGACATCGAGCTTGCCAAGATTCTTGATCCACCGCTGACGACAGTCCATGTGCCCCACCGCAAGATGGGCCGGACTGCAGCAGAAATCCTGATCGAAATGGTCGAAGGGCGAACCGGTTGTATCACCCGCGAGTTGCAGGTCGAGATCGCAATGCGGGGATCGCTCGCACCGCCCGCGCAATAGTGCGGCAATCCCGACAGATCGCCGCAGCATGTGACACGTTTTGCCCGTCGCAGCCGCTGGCACTTGGCCAGAGCTGGCGCTAGACTGCGCGCATGAAACTCATTGTCGGCCTTGGAAATCCTGGCGCGAAATACGCGCAGAACCGTCACAACATCGGCTTTATGGCGGTGGACCGGATAGCATCCGATCACGGTTTCGGGCCGTGGCGCAGCAAGTTTCAGGGGCAGGTCTCTGACGGGCGTTTTGGCAGCACGAAGGTGACGCTGCTCAAGCCTGAAACCTTCATGAACCTGTCGGGACAGTCGGTCGGAGAGGCGATGCGCTATCTCAAGATCGAACCGGCGGATGTCATCGTCTTTCACGACGAGATCGACCTCGCCCCCGGCAAAGTTCGGCTGAAGACCGGCGGCGGGCATGCAGGCCACAACGGATTGCGATCTATCCACGGGCATATCGGGCCTGACTACGACCGCGTGCGACTCGGGGTCGGGCATCCCGGTCACAAGGACGCGGTCCCGGGTTACGTCTTGCGGGACTTTCCAAAGGCGGACGCGGATTGGCTGGATGATGTATTGCGCGGGATCGGTGACGGAATCCCGCATCTGGTCACGGACGACGGTCCAAAGTTCCTCAATGCCATTGCCCTGCGCGTGGCGCCGCCAAGATCATCGACAACCGCGCCGAAACCGAATCCAGCGAAAGAAACCGCCGCGACGGCACCTGACGAAGACAGCCGGTCGCCTCTGCAAAAGCTCGTGGATCGTTTCCGTTGACCCCCGCGCATATCACCGACGCCTTCACGACACAGTCCATTGCCTGCGAAAGCCTCGGCTCACCCTTCATGGGGCAACTGATGCGACTGTGTGCCACGATGGATTGGCCCGACGGCCCGATCACCGATCGCATCTTTGGCTGGCAAGGCGAAATCGGACCCCGCGATCAATCGGTGCCGCTCCGACTAGCCGGTGCGCTTCACGCGTTGCATCTGGGTGGGCATCCTGTGCTTTCGCAGGTCTATCCGCCACAACTGGTGGATGACGCAACACTCTGGGACGCGATCACCAAAGTATTGGCCTCTGACGTTGATCATCTCAACCGCTGGCTGGACAGCGCCCCGCAGACCAACGAAGTCCGCCGCTCGGCCACATTGATTGCGGTTGGTCACTGGCTCGCTGCCCGCTTCGACCTGCCTATCCGCACTTCCGAACTCGGTGCCAGTGGCGGGCTGAACCTGCATTGGGACAGCTATGCGATGGAAACTGCCGGCCAGAGATTTGGCCCCGCCGAGGCAGCTTTGACCCTGACACCTGATTGGGACGGCCCCTTGCCACCTACGGTCAGCCCGCAGGTGACCTCACGGGCTGGCATTGACCTCAACCCGCTTGATCCGCGCCGGTCGGAGCATGCCCTGCGCCTCCAAGCCTATCTCTGGCCCGACCAGCCGCAGAGGCTGGCGCTGACCCGTGCTGCCATCGCGGCCGCCTCGACGCCGGTAGAAAAAGGTGATGCCGTTGATTGGCTTGCCGGGCGATTGGGACATCAGGACGGGACGCTGCACCTGATCTACTCGACAATCGCATGGCAGTACTTTCCTGCAGAGGCACAAGCACGCGGCACCGCACTGATTGAAGCCGCAGGAGAAAGGGCGACCGACACAGCACCGCTTGCCTGGTTTGGCATGGAGAACGACGGCGGCGAAAGAGGCGCTGCCTTGACCTTGCGGCTCTGGCCGGGCGATCTGAAGCTTGATCTAGGGCGCGCCGACTTTCATGGAAGGTGGGTGACCTGGGCGGGGCTTGATCCAGAGACTGCACACTGATGAAGGCCCGCCTGATTTGCGGGCATGGAGACTGAAAATGGAAAAAGACCCGTCCTTCAACGTTCTGGGCAGCACGCTGGAAAGCTGTTCAACCGCGCCCATGACCGGGTTTTTCCGCAATGGCGCCTGCGACACCTGTGCTGCCGATCACGGTAGCCACACGGTGTGTGCCGTGATGACAGACGAGTTTCTCGCCTTCTCGAAATATGTCGGAAACGACCTGAGCACGCCGCGGCCCGAATACGGCTTTGCCGGCTTGCAGACCGGAGACCGCTGGTGCCTCTGCGCCAGCAGGTTCTTACAGGCCCATGACGAAGGCTGTGCCCCGAGGGTCAATCTGCACGCTACCCATGTCCGGGCTCTGGAAATCGTCCCGATTGACGTGTTGCGCCAGCACGCTCTTGATCCGGCAGACTAGGCCGCAGCCATCAGTTCGTCGACAAACAGGCTGAGGAGCTGCGTCCGTCCGCTGACGCCCGCCTTACGGTAGATCGCATTTGTCTGCGCCTTCACCGTGCCTTCACTGACGCCGCGCAAGCCCGCAATTTCCTGCGTGGACATGCCCTTGATGGCAAAGAGCGCAACATCCCTTTCCGCAGGCGTCAGTTCCCAAGTGGTAAAACGCTCTTCCAGCACATCCATGAAAGCGCCAGAAGCAAGGCGCAGCTGATCTTCGATCAATGCGTTGCGGGCCAATGTCCGGCGCAGGGCCAGCAAACCAAGCGCCGACCCCAAAAGAAGACCGAAGGCCGCGCCAATCTCGATCAATTCATGGAGCTGCCAGGCGTAGGGGGCAAAACCAAAGATGGACGACACGATCTGGAACGTGAAAAGTCCGGCGCAAACAACCTGCACTGCGACAACCGTCAGAACCGCTTTTGAATTCATGTGAGCGTCCGCGTCTTCGGATCAGTCGGGGTTAGTCGTCATCGCGATCACGATCATCGTCGTCGTCATCGTCATCATAGTCGTCGTCCTCGTGATCATCGTCGTCATCGTCGTCATCGTCGTGATCATCGTCGTCGTCATCGTCATCGTCTCCGAAGCTGAACCATCCACCGCCGGGATTGAACAGGGTCGGGGCGGTATCGTCACCCGAAGACTCCCAGAAGTCGCGCAGGATCTCTCCTGTTTGCGGGTTAAAGACCACTTCACGACGCAGGCCATCGCGATAAGAGATAATCCGGACCCGACCCAACCAGGTGCGGCTCAACTGCATGCTGGTGAAACCCTGAGCCTGCAGCTGGTCAATAATTTGGTCTTGAATTGACTGGGCCGCCGCAAACTGCGGCACCCCCATCAATGCAAAACAAATTGCGAATTTCTTAAGCATGGATCCATAACTCGCAATAGGGCAACGGTCTCGTCTGCATGGCAATGGTGGTCATCACCGCTGCACAGCTGACTTCGCCACTACTATCGGGCTAACGAGCCTCTGCGTAAACAGAGTAAACACCGGCCTAAACCGAAGTTTAGGCCCCTGCCTCAGGTCGCCATGTCAAAACCGAGGTGTTTGGCGACGGTGAAGATGTCTTTGTCACCACGGCCGCACATATTCATCACCAAAAGATGGTCCTTGGGCAGGTCGGGTGCGATCTTCATCACATGCGCCAGAGCATGCGATGGCTCCAGCGCGGGGATGATCCCCTCAAGCGCACAGCAAAGCTGGAATGCCTCGAGCGCCTCTTTGTCCGTGATCGCCACATATTCCGCACGTCCAATGTCGTGCAGCCATGCGTGCTCCGGCCCGATGCCCGGATAGTCAAGGCCCGCGGAAATCGAGAACCCCTCAAGGATCTGTCCCACGTCATCCTGCAAGAGATACGTCCGGTTGCCATGCAACACACCAGGACGGCCACCCGTCAAAGAGGCGCAATGCTCCATCTTCTCGTTCACCCCTTTGCCACCGGCTTCGACGCCGATGATGCGGACCGAGGTGTCATCAAGGAAAGGATAGAACAATCCCATTGCATTTGACCCGCCGCCGATTGCGGCGATGATGGTGTCTGGCAGACGGCCTTCTGCTGCCTGCATCTGCTCTTTCGTCTCCTTGCCGATGATCGCCTGAAAGTCGCGGACCATCGCCGGATAGGGATGCGGGCCCGCCACCGTGCCGATGCAGTAGAAGGTGTCGCGCACGTTGGTGAGCCACGCGCGCCGAGCGTCGTTCAT
>CAZOMZ010000063.1:0-9069 GCA_964581065.1 uncultured Loktanella sp.
GACGACTACATCCAGACAGACGCAGCCATCAACCGCGGTAACTCCGGCGGTCCGCTCTTCAACATGGACGGTGAGGTCATCGGCGTGAACACGGCGATCCTGTCACCCAACGGCGGTTCCATCGGGATCGGCTTTGCGATGTCCTCGGCTGTCGTCACCAATGTTGTGGACCAGTTGATCGAGTTCGGCGAAACCCGCCGTGGCTGGCTGGGCGTGCGCATTCAGGATGTGGCCCCCGATATGGTTGAGGCGATCGAGGGTCTCGATATGGCCCGTGGTGCGCTGGTGACGGATGTCCCCGAGGGTCCTGCCGCCAATGCAGGCATGCTGGCCGGTGACGTGATCCTGAACTTCGACGGGATCGAGATCGAGAACACCCGCGAACTGGTCCGCATCGTCGGCAACTCGCCCGTGGGCAAGGAAGTCCCGGTTGTGGTGCTGCGTGACGGCGACATGGCCGATCTGACAGTCATCCTTGGCCGCCGCGAAACCTCCGAGGCCGTGGCGTTCCCCGCGTCGACCGAAGAAGACACACCAGAGCCGTCTGAAATCCTCGGTCTGACCCTGTCCGAGATCACGCCGGAACTGACGGACCAGTATTCGCTTGGCACGGAAAGCGGTCTTGTCATCACCGCGATTGACTCCGATTCCGAGGCCGCATCAAAAGGTCTGCTGGAAGGCGACGTGATCACCGAGGCAGGCCAGCAGCCCGTCGCCTCGGTCACCGATCTGGAAGACCAGATCGCAGCCGCAACTGACGCGGGACGCAAGTCGATCCTGCTTCTGGTGCGTCGCGGTGGCGACCCACGGTTTGTGGCGCTTTCACTGGAAGAGTGATCTGACAAGGATCATGCATGAAAAGGGCGGTCCCCCGCGGGCCGCCCTTTTTTATGTCGAGTTCTGCGGCAGGCCGTCGGCAATCTCGTAATAGTCGCCCTTTTCGGAGACAAAGATATGCCGTGCAAGCTGTGTCTGCGTTGGGGTGTCAAAGGCCCCCAGCGCGATTGCGGTCCAGTCCTGAAAGACCGGATCCCAGAACAGCGACGAGCCGCAGATCCGGCAAAAGCCCCGCCTGACTTTCTCGGACGACTGATACCACGACACGGCGTCTTCACCCGTAACGGTCAAGGCGCTGCGCGGCACATCTGCGGAGGCTTCAAAATGGCCCGAATGCTTGCGACACGCGCGGCAATGGCAGGCATTGGCATCCTTGAGCGGTCCATCAACCGTGAACTGCACAGCCCCGCACAGACAGCTTCCCTTGTGTTGCATGACACCCCCCTTGATCGGCAAATGCAATCTTGCCGCCCTCCACAGCGTTCACAAGACAGTTCTTGCGACATTTGGGGGTGGCGAGCACCGTTGTGCTGCACTAACTAGGGTCGGAACGAAGGATCGCACAAGGAAGACGCGAAATGGCCAAGATTACCTATGTTGAACATGGCGGCAAAGAACATGTTGTCGACGTTGCCAACGGTCTGACCGTGATGGAAGGGGCCCGTGACAACGGCATTCCAGGCATCGAGGCTGATTGCGGCGGTGCCTGCGCCTGTTCGACATGCCATGTCTACGTGGATGACGCCTGGGTCGAAAAGCTGCCCGCAAAAGACCCCATGGAAGAAGACATGCTCGACTTCGCCTACGAACCCGATCCGGTGAAGTCCCGTCTGACCTGCCAGCTCAAGGTCTCTGATGCGCTGGACGGCCTGCGCGTGCAAATGCCGGAAAAGCAGATTTGATCCGCACTTTGGCAGCGGTGGCGGTCCTCGCCACCTCCGCCTGCGCCGAGACCATCCGCTCGGCCGAGTATGCTGCCCCCACCGACCGCTACGCCCACGGCATCCTTGGCGATGCCATCGAATGGGGCGCGCTTCGGCTGGAAACGGACAGCGGCACGCGCGTCTTTACCCTGACGCAAGACCGCGTTTTTGAAGATGTCGCCCCGCGCCTGATCGACCTTGATCGCGACGGTTCGCCCGAAGTTGTCGTTGTCGAAACGCTCAATACCGCAGGCGCGCAGCTTGCCATCTATGACGCCAGCGGCAAGATCGCAGCGACCCCGCATATCGGCCGTACGAACCGTTGGCTGGCCCCGATCGGGGCCGCAGACCTTGACGGTGACGGCATGATCGAGATCGCCTACATCGACCGCCCGCATCTGGCCAAGACCCTGCGTGTCTGGCGGTTCGAGGGTGGGGCGCTGGTGCCCGTCGGTGATCTGCCGGGTCTGACCAACCACCGCATCGGCGAGCGCGACATCGGCGGTGGCATCCGTGACTGCGGGGCAGGGCCAGAGATGATCACCGCCAGCGCCGACTGGACACGGGTGATGGCAACGACACTGTCGGACGGACGCCTTGAAACCCGCGCCATCGGCCCGCACCGTGACAGATCAAGCTTTGTCGCAGCTCTGGCCTGCGAAGACGTCAACTAGCCGCCGGCCAACCTGCGCCAGATTCACGTCACGCTGACCACAACAGCCGCCAGCAGGACAACTTCGTTCACTTGTTGCGTCGCCCCCAGAATGTCGCCTGTCTGCCCGCCGATCTTGGCCTTGGCGATCAGCGCGCAACCCAGCGTCACAACCGCCGCGACCAGCACCGCTTCGCCCACACCGGACACCAGCGCAAGAACCGCCGCAATCCCCACCGCCAGCCACATCGTATTGGCCGCTGGCCGACCGACAGACTGGCTGAGCCCGCCGCCGCGCGCATTGGGCAGGGTTGCCATGACCACCACCATCCCCGCACGGCTGAGTGCGCCGACGGCGATCAGCGCGACCCAATAGGCGCCCATCTGGACAATCACAACCAAAGCCGCCCAGCGGAGCAACAGCGACAGACCAATCGCACAGACCCCGTAGACGCCGATATGGCTGTCCTTCATGATCTCCAGCCGCCGCGCTTTGTCCCAGCCACCCCAGAGACCGTCGGCGCTGTCGGCCAACCCGTCTTCATGCATGGCACCTGTGACGATCACCAGATAGGCCAGCAACAGGCCCGCGGTGACACCGGACGGCATGCCGATCCCGCCCGCAATTGTCGCAAGAACCGCGCCCACAGTGCCCAGCATCGCCCCCACCAGCGGATAGGCCCAGGCCGATCCCGCACCCCGCGCCATCGCAGCGTCACTGTTCACCTGCACCGGCAGGCGTGTGAGCAGCCCAAGGGCCGCTGGCAGATCAACGGAAGCAATCAAGGGCATGTCGTCTTTCGTCACGTGACGGTCCTTTGTGGGCTTTTCTCTGTCAGATCAATCGTTAAACAGGAGCAGAGACTGACCAAAGCGAGGACGCGATGCAAGCGCCATTTTCCACCCTTTCGACCTTTCGGGAAACGCTTGCTGCGGCCCACGGGCCAGATGCAGATGCCCTCTCCGGAGCGCAAGACCGCAACGGACAGCTGACCAAACCACCGGGCGCTTTGGGGCGTCTGGAGGACCTCGCCATCTGGTATGCAGGCTGGCGCGGCAACCCCAAGCCAAGCATCGACAAGCCGCAGGTGATCATCTTTGCCGGCAACCACGGCGTGTGCGCGCAGGGGGTCTCGGCCTTCCCGCCCGAGGTGACGGTGCAGATGGTCGCCAACTTCCAGCATGGCGGTGCAGCGATCAACCAGCTCTCCAAAGCCTTCGGTGCGAAGATGGACGTTCATGCCCTCGACCTCGACCGGCCCACCGCCGATTTCACCGTCGCGCCCGCGATGTCCGAAGAAGACTGCGTCGCCGCCCTCCAAACCGGCTGGAACGCAGTCGACCCCGAGGCCGACCTGCTGGTGACCGGTGAGATGGGTATTGGTAACACAACCTCTGCCGCAGCGGTTGCGGCGGCTGTCCTTGGCGGCGATGCCGCCGATTGGACCGGTCGCGGCACAGGCGTCGATGACGCTGGCCTTGCGCGCAAAACCGACGTGGTCGCCAAGGGGCTTGCGCTGCACGCAACGGATGACCCGCTGGAAGCCCTGCGCTGTCTTGGCGGACGCGAATTGGCGGCGATGGCGGGTGCAATTGCGGCGGCACGCCACTACCGCATCCCTGTGATCCTTGACGGCTTTATCTGCTCGGCGGCTGCGGCAAGTCTGGCCAAGGCTGTTGACGGTGCGCTGGATCACACTGTTGCGGGCCACCTCAGCGCTGAAGGCGCGCACCGGCGGCTGCTGGATGCCTTGGGCAAGGAACCCTTGCTGAACCTCGGCCTGCGCCTTGGCGAAGGCTCGGGCGCGGCGCTCGCGATTGGTGTGCTGAAAGGCGCTATCGCTTGCCACTCCGGCATGGCCACCTTTGCCGAAGCTGGCGTCAGCGACGGCTAGTCCGGCTTGTCCTGCTTCTTGTCCGCGGTCTTTTGTTCGCGGGCAAGTAGCTCCATCTCAAGCGAGCTGTTCAATTCGCGCGCGCGGGCCACGTATTCCGGCAAATCGGTGACAGGCACCCCCGGCTTCCAAAGCTCGGCCAGCTCGCGCAAGGCTGTCCGGTCGTGTTGGTAAAAGGCTGTCTCGATTTCGGCCGCTTCGAATTCCGTCAGCCCGAGGTTCTCCAGCGCATAGCGCCCCGCACGCAGCGAGCTGTCGAACATCTCGCGGACGATATCATCGGCGCCCGCGTCATAAAGTTCGTGGACATGGACGCGGTCACGCGCGCGGGCAATGATGTGCAGATCAGGGCGCGCCTTGCGGGCAAAGCGCACCAGCTTGACGGCACTGGCCTTGTCGTCGATCGCGACGACCAGCACTCTGGCGTCTTCCAATCCGGCAGCTTTCAGCAGGTCAGGCCGCGTCGGGTCACCAAAGAATCCGCGAAACCCGAATTTGCGCATCATCTGGACCGTGGCCAGATTGTTGTCGACCACAACTGTGTCAAAGCCCGCGCTGCGCACAAGCCGGTTCACGATCTGCCCGAAACGCCCGATGCCCGCGATAATGACCTTGCCCTGTTCATCAACCTCGTCATGCTCTTCATCCTCGGGGTCAGAGATGCGGCGGGTGATCAGGTCGTAGACAATGAACAAGAGCGGCGTGATCAGCATCGACAGGGCGATCACCAGCAACAGACGTCCGCCCAGTCCGTCCGTCAGAACGCCCTGCTGCAACGAGAAGGAAATCAGCACAAATCCGAATTCACCTGCCTGCGCGAGGCCAAGCGTAAACAGCCAGCGGTCCTTGCGATGCAGCCGGAAGGCAGTGGCCAGCACATAAAGGATCACACCTTTCACCAGCATGATCCCGATGGTCAGCCCGATGATCCCCGTCGGGTTCGACCACAACAGGTTAAAGTCGATCCCCGCCCCGACAGTGATAAAGAACAGCCCCAGCAACAGCCCCTTGAAGGGCTCAAGGTCGCTCTCCAGCTCGTGCCGGAATTCCGAGTTGGCCAGAACCACACCTGCAAGGAAGGTGCCCAACGCGGGTGACAGGCCGACCAATTGCATCAGCACGGCGATGGCGACGACCATCAGCAGGGCAAGGGCCGTATACATCTCGCGCAGGCGGGCGTGGTGGATGTAACGGAAGACCGGACGCGTCAGGAATATCCCCGCCAGAATGACAGCAGCCACCGCACCCAGCGTCACCAGCGTGACACCCCAACCGGGCAGCCCTTCGACCAGACTGAGGGTCGCATGGTGATCGTCCCCGTGCTCGGCCACAGCCCGCACCATTGATCCGTCCGGTGCCAGCGACAAAGCGACAGGCACCGCCAGCAACGGCAGGAGGGCGAGCATCGGAATGACGGCGATATCCTGCGCCAGCAGCACCGCAAAGGTCGACCGCCCGCCGCTGGTGCGCATCAATCCCTTTTCGCTCAGCGTCTGCAGCACGATGGCGGTTGAGGACAGCGCAAAGATCATCCCGATGGCCACAGACGTGCCCCAGTCATACCCGAAAAACCGCGTCGCCACCGTGATCGCCAGCATCGTGGCCACCACCTGCATTCCGCCAAGACCCAAAAGACGCTGGCGCATGTTCCACAGCGCGCGCGGCTCCAGTTCCAGCCCGATCAGGAACAGCATCATCACAACACCGAATTCGGCAAAGTGCTGCAGATCCTTGGTCTCGCTGCCGACAAGTCCTGTCAGCGGTCCGATGATGATCCCTGCCAGCAGGTATCCCAGAACAGACCCAAGCCCCAACCGCGCAGCCAGCGGCACCGCCAGCACGGCAGCACCGAGATAGATCGTGGCCTGAAACAGGAGGGTTTCCATAAATGACTGTCGCTTCTGGCAAAAAGTTCGGTGTCAGGGACAGTGTAACGCCCCCCGTTGCGATGGAAAGAGCCGTCCCCGCCAAATGGGCAGGGTGATGCAAACTAGCTGTCAGGCAGCCCGATCACATAGGTCCGGTTGCGCTTGACGTAGTTCAGCACGTCATCACCAATCGCCACCACCTGACCACCGTCCAGCTCGCTGCCCACCTCGACGCGGACGTAGCGCCCGTTGCTCAGGCGCACCAGCGCGCGGCGGTCGTTGGGGCGTCCGTAGACACCGATCAGATTGATATCGCGCAGACGAATGGCATCCTCGATCGTCGCTGCCCGCGCAACTCCGCCCGGCACGGGCTCACTGCTCTGTGGCACGGCCCGGATCTGCGCCTCGGAAGGCTCATCCGTGATCTCGAATGCTGCGGCTGCGGCCGCCAGTCGCTCGGCTGCGCGCTGGGCAAGAAGAGTTTCGATATCGTCGGCAAAACCGGCAGGCCTTACGGCAGGGCGGGTGGATGAGGCGACTGCCAGACTGGTGCTGTTGTCAAAACGCAGTGTCGCATCCGCCGCAACAACGCCTTCAAGGATTGACGTCAGATCGGTCGTCCCCTCCTGCGATTCCGGAGCAAGGCCATTGGGGCGCAATTGCGGGCGCGGATCGTCCGCTGACGCCTCTTCGACCACGACAGGATCAAGCGCCACGCTGCCACTATCCTGCAATTCCAGACCGGCCAGCCCGACGCTGCCGGGGGCCAGAGTCTCTGCCGTGGTCTCCGCAGCGATCTCGTCTGTAGGCGTTTCCGCTATCGCCGGAGCCAGACCGTCGGGGCGGGGAAGGGGCTGCACGGCAGGCGGGCCATCCGCGATCACCACACCTTCCGGCGCAGGGGCAAGCAATGCCATCCGTGCGAGATCCGCTTCGCTGAGGGGTGGGCGCGGGACAAAGTTGATGTCCGGCAGTCCGGCAAAGACAACCGCCCCGTCCGGTGTCACGGCACCTTCAGGCGTTGCCACGACAAAACCGCGCGCATCCGTCTCGAAAACCGTCTCAGGCGACGGTGGGTTGGCGGGGGCCGCAAAGACGGCCTCGGGCACTTCTGCGGGCACAAAGGCCGGCGGCTGGCGCAGGGCGGCGTAACCCTCACTGTCCGCGGGGGCGACAAAGCCCAGTGTCAATGCGCCTGCCGGTTCTTCAAAAAAGCGGGGTGCCCGCAACCAGACGCCGGTCGCCTCGTAGAAGGCGCGCGCCTCGTCCGGTGTGGGCACCGTCCCACTGGCGCGGGCGGCAGCCAAGGCGTCCTGTCCGGCGGTCGTGTCAGCGGCAACCGCAGCGGGTGGCGGCGGCGGCGGAGATGGCAGTTGCGGCAGCGTGTCGGCCTCGGCCAGCGACAAGACCGGCGGCACCGGATCAGACAGTGGACGATCGGCCGTCAGGTCTGCCTCGGGCGCAAGTGGCGGAGCGATGGTCTCGACCGGTGCAAGACCGGCAACACTGGCCTCGCCCACCTGCGGCCCCTCTGGCAGGGCCGGTTCTTCGGCGGCCTCGGTCTGGACCGCGACGGGTGCGGGCAGGGCGGCCGTCTCTGGCGCGTCGCCGCTGAAAAGATATGCCAGCACACCTGCCCCGAGCACAGCGGCAACACCGAGACCTGCAGCAATCCTGTTGCGTCCTGTTGTTGAGGACCGGGATGCAGCGGCTCTGGCAGGAGCAGCACCAAGCGTTGCAGCCGCGGCAGGAGGTGCGACCGGCGCCACAGCTGGCGCTGCGAGAACCGGCGCGGGCGCGGGCTTTGGCTTGGGGGCAGGATAGATGTCCGCAATCACCGGATCGAAATAGGCGGGCACCGACGGCGCAGGCAAAGCCTTTGAAATGGGCTGGGGCGGGGCGACAGGAGTTTCTTCTTGCGGCAGATCGGTTCCGGTTGCAGATATTTCCTCAGCCTCAGCCTCAGCCTCAGCCTCAGCCTCAGCCTCAGCCTCAGCCTCAGCCTCGGGCGCAGGCATGTTCATCTCGACATCGGTCGCGTCTGGTTCCGCGTCTTGCACGGCCTCCGCCGTCCCCGGCGCCAGCTTCAGCCGCGTTCCGGTGACGACAGGCGGCAGATCACGGGCGATCTCCGATCCTTCACCCAGCAATTCGGGCATGATCGAGGTCGCCCCGAAAAAGAACTCTTCAGGGACGGTCCCGTCAGGCGGAACTGCGACAAAAGCAACGGGCCGGAACCCGTGCCCGTCGGCAAAATCCTCGGCCTCTTCCAGCGTCTCGCGGGCAACGGCGGCCACATGGGTCTTGCCGTCATGGGGGACGTGGTCGATCACAAGATCGAAAAGACTATAGGGCGTTGTGCCCTCCAAAGCGGCATGCACCTCTGAAACGGTGGCATCGGCAAGATCAAGGGTCAGGAATTTGATCTGGTCGGCGGGAATGACGATCTTGCTGGCAAACCCTTCGGGCGCAAGCGCCATCGCCTCGCCGCGCAAGCTGGCAAGGTCGTCGTCAAGCGTCGGGCTCGCGACATCGGCATGCCCCACCTTGCGCCAGCCATCGCTGGCGCGGTGCAAAAGGTCGATGCCCTCAAAGGAAAGCGAAAGCGCGAAATCGGCTGTCATAGGTTGCGTCTAGCAGGTTCGGTCCACAGGCAAAACGCGTTTGCCCCCACGTTTTCCATGCTAAAGCAGAAACCCGCCCAGGCCAAGGGCAGGGCGGGTTTCAAAAGGGCTCAGGCAGTAGCTTTTGCGAGGGCCTGATCCAGATCGGCAATCAAATCATCGGCATCTTCGATCCCGATCGACAGACGCACGATCCCGGGGCCCGCGCCTGCCGCTTCCTGCTGCTCGGCCGTGAGCGGACGGTGCGTGGTCGAGGCCGACTGGATAATC
>CAZOMZ010000064.1:0-9025 GCA_964581065.1 uncultured Loktanella sp.
CTGTCCGGCTTCGCCGAGCATATAAAAGTTGTCTTCCTTCACCGGCACGTTCAGGGGGGCGCCCTTTTCTTTCCAGTCGGGGATCAGTTTGTTCAGGCCGACGGGATCAAGCACCGCACCCGACAGGATATGCGCACCGACTTCCGAGCCCTTTTCCAGCACAACGACGTTCAGATCGGCGTCCAGTTGCTTGAGACGGATCGCGGCAGACAGGCCTGCGGGGCCTGCACCGACGATAACGACGTCATATTCCATTGCTTCGCGTTCGATCTCGGCCATCGGCAATCCCTTCACTTTTCGGGGCCTCCGCCCCTTTCAATCGGTTGCCGCAAGCGTTACCTCATGGGAAAGACAGGGACAATCAAGACACGACGTCAAAATGCGGTTGCGCGACACCAAAGCGCGCGGCAGCCTTGACTTTGAGCGTCCTGCACAGCCTAAGAATGCCTGAACGACACTTTTTTGACCCCCGGGAGGGGACGAGCGATGGAAAAGATACCTCTGACACGCGCCGGCTTTGACAAGCTGGAGGCCGAACTCAAGCATCTCAAATCGGTGGAGCGCCCTGCCATTATCCGCGCGATTTCCGAAGCGCGTGAACACGGCGATCTGTCCGAGAATGCCGAGTATCACTCCGCCAAGGAAAAGCAGTCCTTCATTGAGGGCCGCGTCAAAGAGCTTGAGGGTGTCATCTCGTTGGCCGATGTCATCGATCCGGCCAAGCTGTCGGGCGCTGTGAAATTCGGCGCTACCGTCGCAGTGGTCGACGAGGACACGGACGAGGAAAAGACCTACCAGATCGTCGGCGAATACGAGGCTGACATCGAAGCAGGCAAGTTGAACATGAAATCGCCCCTGTCGCGCGCCTTGATTGGCAAGGAAGAAGGCGACAGTGTAGAAGTGCGCACACCCGGGGGTGTCCGCAGCTACGAGATTTTGTCGATTACGTATAAGTAGAAAGCGCGCGTTTGATGGCGCAACATCCGATCACTCAGGGATCAGCCGCCGCAGATGGACTGACGCGGGGCGAGTGGATTGCTTTCTGGCTATGTGTGTCATGGATGCTGGTTGCGGGGGCGTTCTTCTGGATGCTGCCGCCTGCCGATGCGGTTGCAGGTGAGACAGACAGCCTGCGCTGGGTGCTGACGCTGATTGCGGTCTTCATGCCTGTCGGGCTGGTCTGGGTGGCGGCAGCTGCGGCGCGCTCGGCACGGATCATGCGCGAGGAATCATTTCGCATGCAGACCGCCCTGGACGACCTGCGCCAGATGCAGATCGCGCAGGCCGCACTCCAACAGCGGGCCGAACCTGTCGTCGAAAAGCAACTGGCCGAGATTGCGCAAAGCACAAGAAAGACCGAAGAAGCTGTCACGGGCTTTCACTCCCGCCGCGAAGTCTCGCGCCTGATTGTGCCACGTGCCGCGCCGCAGGCCCCTGCCGACCAGCCGTCGCTGGCGCTGAGCCCGCAGGAAGAAGACGCTGCCCCGCCGCTGGAGCGCCCCGACCTGATCAAAGCGTTGAACTTCCCCGATGATGAACACGACAAGGACGGCTTTGCCGCCCTGCGCCGCGCGCTGCGCGACCGCACGGCGCGCCGTCTGGTGCAGGCCAGTCAGGATGTGCTGACGCTTTTGTCTCAGGACGGCATCTACACCGACGACATGCGTCCCGATCCTGTGCCCGCTGACGTCTGGCGCCGCTTTGCCGGTGGCGAGCGTGGCAAGTCGATTGACCGTCTGGGTGCGGTGCGGGACCGGTCATCGCTGGCGCTGACCGCGGGCCGGATGCGCGAAGACACGATCTTCCGCGACACGGTCCACCATTTCCTGCGCCGTTTCGACGAGATGCTGGTCACTTTCGCGGAGCACGCGACCGACACCGATCTGCTGGAACTGGCCGAGACCCGCACCGCCCGCGCTTTCATGCTGCTGGCCCGCACATCGGGGACATTCGACTAGCCATATGTGGGATATTTTTCTTCAGACCCTGCCGTTCTTCATGCTGATCGCACTAGGCTACGGTTCGGGACGGACGGGGTTCTTCTCGCCCGAGGCGACGGCCTATCTGACCAAATTCGTCTTCTACTTCGCGCTTTCGGCGATGCTGTTCCGCTTTTCGGCGAACCTGTCACTGGCGGATATCCTCGACTGGCAGTTCGTGCTGGCTTATCTGAGCGCCACGGCATTGGTCTATGTCTTTGCCACGGTGGTGGCCCTGCGCCGCGGTGTGCCCGTCACCGAGGCTGCGGTCGAGGCGCAATGCGCGGTGATCGGCAACGTGGGATTTCTGGGCATTCCGATGCTTGTGCTGTTGCTGGGCGAGGGGGCGGTCGGCCCTGTCATGATGGTGCTGGCGGTTGATCTGATCGTCTTTGGCAGCCTGATCGTGATCCTGATCACCGGATCGCGGGACGGGCGGATGTCGCCGAAAATCCTGTGGACCGTGGCGGTGGGGCTGGCCAAGAACCCGATGATCGTGTCGATCACGCTGGGGCTGGTTGTCTCTGCCTACGCCGTGCCTGTCCCGCGTCCGGTCAACGAGTTCCTGACGCTCTTGGGGGCGGCTGCGACGCCGGGGGCGCTGTTTGCGATCGGGGCCTCATTGGCCAGCAAGTCGGCCGAGCGTGTGGCGGTCGCGGGGTGGCTGTCATTCAACAAGTTGGTCCTCCATCCTGCTGCTGTGGCGGTGGCGGCGCTCTTGCTCTTTGACGTGGACCCCTACGCGGCAGGCGTGATGATCGCCGCAGCCTCGCTGCCGGTGGCGGGCAATGTCTATATCATCGCCCAGCACTACGGCGTGGCACCGACGCGGGTCTCTGCGTCGATCCTGATCTCGACGGCGGTCAGCGTCGTGACTGTGTCGCTGGTCATTGCGTGGGTGACAACTTTCTGAACCTGCGATAGCCCTTGGGGAAACCGGAGGGAGCGCCCATGAAAACCATTTCCGAAAACCGCTGTTTTGGCGGCACGCAGGGGGTCTACTCCCATGCATCCGAGGCCTGCAAATGCGAGATGACCTTCGGGTTGTTCCTGCCTGCCGAAGCCACTGACGGGCCGGTGCCGGTGCTGTGGTATCTTTCGGGCCTGACCTGCACCCATGAAAACGCGATGACCAAGGCGGGCGCACAAGCTTGGGCCGCCGAGCAGGGCATCGCACTGATCTTTCCCGATACTTCGCCCCGTGGTGCGGATGTGCCCGATGATGAGGCCTACGATCTGGGTCAGGGTGCGGGGTTCTATATCGACGCAACCGAGGCCCCGTGGTCGACCCATTTCAAGATGTGGACCTATGTCGCCGAGGAACTGCCCGCGCTGGTGGGGGAGAACTTTCCGCTGGATATGGACCGGCAGGCGATCACAGGTCACTCCATGGGCGGCCATGGCGCACTGACGATGGCGATGGCGCTCAAGGGCCGGTTCCGCTCGGTCTCTGCCTTTGCGCCGATCTGCCATCCCACGGCGAGCGACTGGGGCCGCAAGCAGTTCGGGGCTTATTGGGGGGACGAGGCGAACTGGGGACCGCATGATGCGACGCTGCTGATGCAGGGCATGGGCTTTGACGGCCCGATCCTGATCGATACCGGCACGGACGACCAGTTTGGCGATCTTCTGGGCACCGAGCATCTGGCGCAGGCGATGGCTGCCCGCCGTCAGGAAGGCCAGATCAGGCTGCAGAAGGGCTATGATCACTCGTATTTCTTTGTGTCGACTTTCATGGAGGATCACATCTCCTTCCATGCCGAGGCGCTTTACGCATGATATACGTTGATGCCGATGCCTGTCCGGTGAAAGCCGAGGTCGAGCGTGTCGGCACGCGCCACAAGCTGAAAATGTTTATCGTCTCCAACGGCGGGCTGCGGCCCTCGCAGAACCCGTTTGTCGAGACCGTCGTGGTGCCGGACGGCCCCGATGTGGCCGATATGTGGATCGCGGACCGCGCGACCAAGGGGGATGTGGTGGTGACAGGGGATATCCCTCTCGCCGCGCGCTGCATCGAGAATGGCGCTCTGGTGATCAAGCACAATGGCGAGGCGCTGACCCAAGCCAACATCGGCAATGTGCTGGCCACCCGCGATCTGATGGCCGATATGCGTGCCGCCGATCCGTTCCGTCAGGGCGGGGGCAAGCCGTTCAGCAAAGCCGACCGTGCGCGGTTTCTGGATGGGCTGGAACGCATGGTCCGTCAGGCAGGGCGCGGATGAGGTCGCTTTCCCCGCAAATGCTGGGCGCGGTTTGCGCGATCATTGCGACCATCATCTTTTCGTTCAACGATGTGGTCGTCAAATTTCTGAGCGGCGGCTACGCGCTGCATCAGGTCGTGCTGATCCGGTCCCTGATCGCGATTGTTGTGGTTTGCCTGATGATCGCGCCTTTCTCGGTCGGGTGGCAGGTCTGGCGGACCAAGCGGCCCGGATTGCATATGGTGCGCGGGCTTTGTGTGGTCTTTGCCAATATGACCTTCTTTCTGGGGCTTGCGGCGATGCCTTTGGCGGACGCGGTGGCGATCTTCTTTGTGACGCCCATCGTCATTACACTGGCCTCGGTCCTGTTTCTGGGTGAAGCCGTGGGACCGCGCCGCTGGGCGGCGATTGTCGTCGGCTTTGTCGGTGTACTGGTGATGATGCGGCCCGGTACGGATGCGTTCCAGCTTGCCTCGCTCTTGCCGCTCGCTGCCGCGTTCTTCTATGCCAGCATCCACATTATCACCCGCAAGATGGGCATGAGCGAGAATGCCGTCACAATGGTTTTCTATATTCAGGTGATGTTCATCGTGGTCTGTCTTGCGATGGGACTGGCCTTTGGCGACGGGCGGTTCGGCGATCAGACGGACCCCTCTTTGCAGTTTCTTCTGCGGGCGTGGGTCTGGCCCGAAGCCTCTGACCTCCCGTATTTTCTGATGATCGGGCTGGGGATCGGGTTTGGCGGCTGGCTGATTTCGCAGGCCTACCGCGTCAGCGAGGCGTCCTTTGTGGCTCCGTTCGAATATCTGGCGCTGCCGATCTCGGTTGTCTGGGGGATCGTCGTCTTTGCCGAGTATCCGCAGCCGACGGACTATCTTGGCATGGTGTTGATCCTCGGCGCGGGGCTGTTCATGATCTGGCGTGATGCAGTCGCCAAGCGGGCGATGCTGGAACGGCCCATACGCAGATAGGGAGAGCACATGCCCAACGTCCAAGCCGTCGTCTTTGATATCGGCAATGTCCTGATCGAATGGCAGCCCGAGCGGTTCTTCGATGCTGTCATCGGCGAAGACCGCCGCCGCGAGATGTTTGCGACGATCGACCTGCACGGCATGAATGACGAGGTGGATCGGGGAGGCAATTTTCACGAGGTCATCGCCACCACCGCCGACCGATACCCTGAGTGGCGCGACGAGGTGATGATCTGGCACGACCGCTGGATCGAGATGGCGGCACCGGACATCCCCCATTCCGTTCGCCTGTTGCGGGCCTTGCGTGCGAGGGGCGTGCCCGTCTTTGCATTGACCAATTTCGGCATCCAGACCTTTGCCATTGCCGAACCCGTCTACCCGTTCCTGACCGAATTCGACCGTCGCTATATCTCGGGCCATATGGGAGTGATCAAACCCGAGACCCGCATCTACCAGATGGTCGAATCCGATTGCGGCATCCCGCCCGAGGGCCTGCTCTTTGCCGATGACCGCATCGACAATCTGCGCGCGGCCGAGGCGCGGGGCTGGCAGACGCATCTGTTCGATGGCCCGCAAGGCTGGGCCGACCGGCTGGTGGCAGAAGGGTTACTGACCAAGGAGGACGCCCGATGACCGTGATGATCCCGTTCGAGGAAGGCCAGAAACATCTCGACTGGCTGGCACTGACCGATGCGCTGGCTGCGGGCCATCAAGGGCCAAAGGCCGATGTCGCAGATGTCTTTCTCTACGAGGGCGAGAATACGCTGCTCAACCGCTCGGCATGGATCGCGGGGCTGGGGCTGGCGGTGAAATGTGCCACGATCTTTCCCGGCAACAAGGCCAAGGGTCAGCCTGCGATTGGCGGGGCGGTGAACCTCTTTTCGGGTCAGGATGGCGTGCTTGAAGCAATCCTTGATTTCCATCTGGTGACCAAATGGAAGACCGCCGGTGACAGTCTGCTGGCCGCGCGGCGCCTCGCACGACCCGACAGCCGCAATATCCTGATCGTCGGGGCGGGCACTGTGGGCCATTCGCTGCGCGAGGCTTACGGTGCGGCGTTTCCCGATGCGCGGTTCACGGTCTGGAACCGGTCAGCCGCGGGAGCAGATGCGTTCAGGGCGGCGCACCCCGATGTGGGCATCGCCGATGATCTGGAGGCAGCGGTCAGGGCGGCTGACATCGTGACAAGTGCCACCATGACGACCGAGCCGATCCTGAAAGGCGACTGGTTCCAACCCGGCCAGCATATCGACCTGATCGGTGCCTACCGCCCCGATATGCGCGAGGTTGACGATGTTGCGCTGCAACGGTCCCGTGTCTTTGTTGACAGTCGGGAAACCACGATTGGTCACATTGGCGAGCTAAAAATCCCGATAGCCGACGGTCGTTTCGCGGCTGAGGACGTGATTGCCGATTATTACGAACTGCCGTCTTTTGTGCGTCATACTCAGGACGAAATTACCCTGTTCAAGAACGGTGGTGGCGCGCATCTGGATTTGATGACAAGCCGCTACATACTGGAAGCGTGGCGAAATTCCGGCTAGGAGCCCCGCAGGTATATTGAATGGGTAGATGAGTTTATGTGGTATTTCTGGTCCATCGCCGGGCTGACTCTCGCGGTTATCGCCATCTGGCCCTTTTCGATCGAACGCCGCCGCTCCGAGATCGGCCCGACCGAAAGGCATGGTGCCGAAGGGGAATTTGCCCAGCTGTCGCAGGGTATCACCCACTACCGCTGGGTGGGGCCTGCTCGCGGCCCTGTGGCCGTCGTGATCCACGGTCTTGCAACCCCGATGGAGTCGATGGAATCCGTGGCCGAAGGACTGGGCAGTCTTGGCTACCGTGTCCTGATGTATGATCTCTATGGCCGTGGGCTGTCTGATGCGCCTGAGGGACGGCAAAACCGCGCGTTCTTTCTGCGCCAGCTGGCGGATCTTCTGGCCTATCACGCGTTGACCGAAGAGGTCACACTGGTTGGCTACTCGATGGGTGGTGGCATCGCTGTTGCCTATGCCGCCGAGAACCCCTTTCTGATCAAGCGCGTGATGCTTTTTGCCACGACGGGGATCGAAGTCAACGAAACCCGTTTTGCCCGTTTCTGCCGCCGCACGCCGTTTCTGGGTGACTGGTTGCATGCGCTGGTGGCTTACAGCCGGATCAAACGCGCGATTCCGCAACGCGGCCAGACCAAGGAGATCGACAAGGTCCTGCGCGCCCAGCGGCGCGAGTTGACCCGGCGCGGCTATCTGCCGGGCATTCTTTCCAGTCGTCGCGGCATGCTGTCGGAGATCCAGAAGGACGAGCACATCCAACTGGGCAAGAAGGGCATACCGGTCATTGCGATCTGGGCTGAGGCGGATTCGATTATTCCGCTGACCGCGCTTGGTAAACTGGCCGAATGGAACAGAACCGCCCGTCACGAAATGGTCGAACACGCTGACCACGGTTTGCCCTACACCCACGGGCGGCAAGTGATCGAGGCCCTGCGCAGCGCCCTGCGCGACTAGGCTTGGAAAGCCCCGCACCGCAGGGTATCCAGCTTTTCATGACCACCGTCCAAGAGGCATATCAGGCCGCCGTTGCCGCAGGCCGTCTGCGCCCTGATGATGCGCAGATCGCCGTGCTGCCTGAATTGGAGCGCATCCGGGCCGGTTTGCTGGTGCCTGTCAAACGCGGGCTCTTCCGCAAGGCGCCCGAACCGATCAAGGGCCTTTATATGTGGGGCGGGGTCGGGCGCGGCAAATCCATGCTGATGGACCTGATGTATGATCTGGTCGAAGTCCCCAAGCAGCGTCGCCATTTCCACGCTTTCATGCAGTGGGTCCATGCCGAACTGGACGCCGCCCGCAAGCAGGGCGTGCAGGATGCACTGGCGCCTGTCGCGGCCAAGCTGGCGGGCGAAGTCCGGTTTCTGGCTTTCGACGAAATGCAGATCACCGATATCACCGATGCAATGCTGGTGGGCCGGTTGTTCGAGGCGCTTTTTGCGGCGGGTGTGACGGTGGTCACCACCTCGAACCGCCCGCCGGATGATCTTTATAAGGACGGGTTGAACCGCCAGCTGTTTTTGCCTTTCATCGCGCTGATCAAAGAGCGGATGGTGGTGCACGAACTGATCAGCCTCACCGACTATCGTCAGGACCGGCTGGCTGGAGCGCAAAGCTACTTTGCCCCCAATGATGCCACGGCCCGCGATGCGATTGCCGAAATCTGGGGCCACCTGAGCAATGGCAAGTCCGAACCGCTGGTCCTGCATGTCAAAGGCCGCGAGGTCGTCCTGCCTGAATTCCACAACGGTGTCGCGCGGGCCAAGTTTTTTGATCTGTGCGGCAAACCGCTCGGCCCGGCGGATTATCTGGCGCTGGCCGATGCGGTGCGGGTCTTGATCCTCGAGGATATCCCGCGCCTGTCGCGCCACAACTTCAACGAGGCCAAGCGGTTCGTGACGCTGGTGGATGCGCTCTACGAGGCCAAGGTGCAGTTGATCGCGTCAGCCGCGGCGGAACCGGAGATGCTTTATGTCGAGGGCACCGGGACGTTCGAGTTCGAGCGCACCGCCAGCCGGTTGCGGGAGATGCAATCGGTGGAGTGGGGTGGGTCGGTCTAGGTGCAGCGAAAGTCGGGTTTGAGCCCAAAGCTTCCAAATGCTGCGCGGCAAGCGAAGGACCGCTCCAAAGAACAGGCGTTTCGATTGGGGACATAAACTGTGGTAAAGAAGTTTAGGACCATTAGATCACACGAGGATTTTCAGGCGATGGCCAAGTTTGCGAACCAT
Organism: uncultured Loktanella sp.; assembly: GCA_964581065.1. GTDB lineage: Bacteria > Pseudomonadota > Alphaproteobacteria > Rhodobacterales > Rhodobacteraceae > Yoonia. Next base: position 8,927 of record CAZOMZ010000064.1, read on the forward strand.
GACGAGTACATCGAAGCGGCGCCCCAGCAATTTCATGATCTTCTTGTACGATTGCGCGCTCAATTAATAGAAGCTCTTCCAGATGCTGAAGAACTGATC
>CAZOMZ010000065.1:0-8996 GCA_964581065.1 uncultured Loktanella sp.
AGGCTTCCTCGCGGCGGGCCATTTCACGGGAAATGACGGCTTCGCCACGGGCGTTTTCGACCTGACGCAGGAACACTTCGACAGTGTCGCCAACTGCGATTTCTGGGTCTTCTCCGGGATTTGCGAATTCTTTGAGATCAACGCGGCCTTCCATCTTGTAGCCTACGTCGATGATGGCTTGGCCTGCTTCAATCGAGATGACCTTGCCTTTGACAACCGAACCCTCGCTCGGGGTGTCCATTTCGAAGCTTTCGTTCAGGAGTGCTTCAAACTCTTCCATTGTGTTAGCCATGTGGCGTCGTTTTCCTAACGTTTGGTTTATACGGGCCGTGCGGTTGTCTCCGCCGGTCTTTCAGATTGCAGTTGGACGACAGCGCCGGTGCGGGAGGAAAACAAAGAGGGCCGGTGGAAACCGACCCTGCTCAAGTCTTCTGCCCGCGCCTGTCCCGACGCTTCGACAGGGGGCGTATAGGGGGGTTTTCCCAACAAGGCAAGGGGTTTTGGGCGCATCGATGGATGTCTGTGGGCGATCAGCGCGGCGCCGCCGCGGGGCGAAAGTCTCGTTGCAATCTTGACGCGAATTTGCACGACATGGCACCGTCGGACGATAAAACGAATGCACATTCCAAGGACGCTGACGTGAGAATAAAGCGCTGGATCAGAACGGCCCGCAAACTGGCAACGGCAGCGCGCAGCGCATCGCTTGTTCTACCGCGCCGCTCCGAAGAGACGGCGCTGCAACTGGCCTGCGATATCGGGGCGGCTGATGGCTATGCTGTTTGGGAGGAACCAAATCGCGCCGGCACCAAACCATTGCATATCGCTGGAAGCGGGACACGCTATTCCACCATCACCGGTGTCGCCTGGCTTGATGATCGCTATGTCATCGCGGCCCATCGTAGCGGGCTCAGGGTTGGTGTCTTCGACACGCACCACATCTCTATCCCTGTTTGGACCGGATCGCTTGATCACTTGGTTGATGACATCGCAGCAAAACGTACGTCTCCGACGACGTTCGAATTGGCGGTAAGCGGCTGTTGGGAGAACATTCATTCCCGCTACGAACTGCATATGAACGATGGCGATGACGTCAGCTTTCAGATGACCCACGTCCATACGGAGGCAAATCCAACGCGTGATTTCGCCCATGGCGTCGCCTATGATCGAAACGGCGAACTCTGGAGTGCACTGCACACCGGTCAAGACCCGCGCGTCATTACAGGTGACAAAACATACCGCATCCCCGCGCCTTGGGGCGTGCGTGACTGCTGCGATGATCCGGTCAGACAGCGCGCACTTGCCATTGCTGTTTCGGCAAACCCGAAAGCAGAAGCATACGATGGCGTTGCAACGACGATCTGGGCGCAGAGGTATGGGTCTGGCCGTTGGGAATGCATTGGACGCTATGACAACATTCACGCCGATTGCCTCGATGTCACGGCGACCCACATCTGGATACCAGATCAGTTGAATGACCGGCTGATCGGGATCGACGCGGCCACATCAGAGATCCAGCGCATCTATCGCGGCAGCTGTTTTGATTTTCCCCACGGGCTACATGTGTCTTCCGACAACAAGCTCGCGGTTTCGAACTACGGGAGTTCCAGCATCGCCATCATCGATCTGGATCGGTTGGTGTCGACCTAAGACAGGTTGCGAGAGATGCAGACGGAACGAACCATACCGTTTGCTACCCTGACCCTCCAATATCAGCCGTTGCGGGCCTCCAGCACCTCGCCCATTTTATCGAATGCCATGTTCCAGCCACCTTCACCCGGTGTGCCTGCAGGCACGCCCGCATGGGTCATCACCATGACTGTCTTGCCGTCTTTTTCGGACAGCTCAACCGTCACTTCTGTCACCTCCGGCGTGCCGTCCGGCATCCCCATATCCTTGGGCGAGATGACATTACCATCCGGGTCACACATGCTTTCGGTGTAGACAAGGCGATGCGGGGCCGAGACCTCTTTGTAGGTGCCGGTGAACCACATCGACATTTTGCGCTCGGGCGTCTCCATCGCCATGTTGATCTTGCGGGTGCCGCCAACGGTCACATCCATCTCGGCCACGGGCACGCTGAATCCCATCGGCCCGTACCATTTCTGAAAGTTTTCGGGGATCGCCCACATTTCCCAGACGGTCTGGATATCGGCGTCGAATGTACGGGTGATTGTGACCCAGTCAGTCATCGCTCTCCCCTTTCTTTGGTTGCAGTGTTTTCAGAATAGCGTCCATCGCATCAAATCTGGCGTCCCAGATATGGCGGTATTCTTCGGTCCATGCGGCAAGCTCGGCCAGCGGCGCTGCGTTGATCCGACACGGGCGGAACTGCGCGCGCCGGCCGCGGCGGATCAGGTTGGCGTTCTCAAGCACCTGAATGTGCTTGGAGATCGCAGGCAGGCTCATCTCGAAAGGCTCTGCCAGTTCATTCACCGTCGCCTCACCTTCGGCCAGTCGCGCAAGGATCGCGCGGCGCGCGGGATGCGCGAGGGCGGCAAAGGTCGCATCAAGAGCGGTGGCATGTTCCATACCCCATTAATAAACCGATTCATTAATTAATCAAATGGTTTATTAAATGGTCTCGAGCGCGGCCTGCACGGCGGCGAAATAGGCCCCGACCTGAACACCATCAACCAGTGCATGATGGACCTCCAGCGTCATTGCCATATCCCAGCGATCTCCCTGATCCACGAACTTGCCCCAACTGATGCGCGGGATGCAGTCATCCGGCCCCGGCAGGGCATTGTTGATCGCTGTGTAGTCCAGCCACGGCATGCAAGAAAGATAGGCCAGATCGTCCCGCTCACCGTTGTTGGCACCCAACGCGCCGCCCGCTGCGACAGCTTCAATAAGGCGTTTGGCCTGTGCCTCGAAGGTCGCGAAGTCTGCGACGAAAGGCACATAGCCATAACCGAAACTGCCGGCGTGGGTCGGCACAGTCATCGACAGGGTAATCATGTCATGGGCGAGCACCTGATCGCCACGAAAGCGCATGGTCAGCTCCGGCACGGCATGGATGCCGGCACCGATGGCATAAAGGCACGCACGATAGGGCGACACGCCGTCACCTTTTCTGCGCATCAGGTGGGTCACGTCCAAACGCACCGTTGTGGCATAGTGCGGCCGGTCGTAGGTGCGGAAAAAGCGGAATTGAGCCGCCCTTGGCCAAGTATCGAGATCAATCGTCGTCGCTGTCATTCAGACATACTTGCAGCATTCGGCGCGCGCGGCTAGCCGAATGCTTGCTGGCAGCCGAGAGGTCTAGTTTTCCAGCAATTCCGTCATTGTGGCGGAAGCCAGGTCCTGCAGCCTGCGTTGGGCCAGAGACATCTGGGCAACATAGGCTTGCGCCTCCTTCGCTGAAACCGCGGCAACCTCGCGCCCCTGGGATTCGGCGGTTTCCACGAATTCCTCATCCATCAGTGCAAGACTGACCAGATCGCCAACGCATCCACGGGTAAACTCGGGCACATTCCGCGAGATGTGCAGCCCTCTTGCAGAAACGAGCAGCGACGACACATCTTCGGCCAAAGTACGCAAGCCATCACGTGTTTCGGGATCAAGGTCTTCGGACAATTGCCAAGACACACTTCCTTCGCCGGCAAGATAAGGTGTGTCAGGCAACTTGGCCGATGGGCCGTTCGAGAGCACCATCGCCACGTCAAGCAGTTCGTCATTGGCGCGTCGGATGCCAGAGGCCTGCGACATCCAGGTAATGTCGACTTCGCTACGTGCAATTGCGGCTGCAGTGTCGCGGGTTCCTTCGTATCCGGTCACAATCTCTACATTGATGCCCAGTGACTGCGCCGCGATGACAATACCGTACAGCGCTTCTTCTGGCGCTCCAGCCGCGCCAACCAGCGGTGCATCGGCAAAGTCATCAAAATCAAACCCTGCACGCCCCAACCAGACGGCCTCATCAATGTGGACCATGCCCATTGTGTCAAATGCATCGATCAAATACCGAGCCTCGCCGCCATCAGCATCAGCGTCCTGAGTCGTAACATGGTAAGGTGTGTTGTCGAGCAGGATGATGAGATCATTCTCGTCAGCGTTCCGCGCCATCACCCGCGCAGCCCGACCGCCGCCCGCAGGTACGTTCAGAACACGTGTCGAGACATTGGCGAACTTCTCAAGCGACGGCGCAAATGACCGCGCGTAGGTGTCATACCCGCCTCCGGCAGCTGTCGCGACCAGCACCGTGATCCGCTCACCGTCCAGCCCTTCAAGGCAAGCGGACGACATGTCGGCATTGGCGATTGTGGCGGACAGCACGCATGCGGACAGAAATGGGAGGGAAAGACGCGTGTTCATGAGGGTCTCCTTGGGCGAGGTGCATGTCACATTCATCTGATGCGTTTCGACATGCAAGTCCGATCAAAGAGAATGTGTCGACAAACGACCGAAATCCGACGTGTCGTTTAATCTGCGTTAAATGTCCTGCCCGCGTTCCAGCAATTCTTCGATCAACTGGCGCTGCAAGGCACCACTATCGCCCGCCCCGAACTGCCCTGCTCCGCTGGAATAGAGCGTGCCGTAAGACTTTGCGACATTGACTGTCTGCGCAATGCCCGAGATCAACTGGTCACGCTCGAGTTCTGCGAAAGGGTGGATAAAGACGCCCCACAACTGGCCCTGAGCGATAGCATAGCGTGCGTCCAGCGCGCTGTCGAAGTTGGCCTGCATCAACCGACGCAACTCGTCCGCCGTCACCCCGTCGGCAGGACGGATCGGAACCATCGCCCGCATCCGGTTCGCGTTGATGTCCGTCACGATCACAACCGGCACGCCATCAATCAACAATCTGAACCCGGCACCACCCAGTTCTGCCGCAGGGTCGAGCGCTTTGACGATGCTCGTCATGCGTTCAATGGTCATCGGCGGCTCTGCCTCTTGGGCAGCAATCTGCAAGGGCCAGCAGAGGATCAGGACGGCGATCAGTCGTGTCATAGGCGTTCTCCTTTGGCCATGATGCTAGGACAAAGGATGTGATGGCCCAAAGCAAGCTTTGGTGAGGGGATGTCACAAAGCCTCAGCCGCGGCGGGCGACGACGATTGCAATGGCCCTGGCGACGGCCTCATTGACCGTCAGATCAGAGGTATCCAGCAAAACCGCATCATCCGCCGGTCTCAGCGGTGCAGTTGCGCGGCTGCTGTCACGCTCATCCCGCGCTTTCACATCGGCAACGACCGTTTCCAGCGCAACATCCATGCCCTTGCCGCGCAACTCCTGCCAGCGGCGTTCAGCGCGGCACTCGGCACTGGCGGTGACAAAAAGCTTCGCCTCGGCATCAGGGCAGATGACGGTGCCGATATCGCGACCGTCCAGCACTGCGCCGCCCTCACGGCGGGCGAATTCTTTCTGGAAGGCAACCAGCGCCGCACGCACCTCGGGGATCACGGCAACCTGACTCGCCGCCTGCGCCACCTCAGGCGTGCGCAGGCTGTCATTCTCCAGATCGACCGGATCAAGCGACTTGGCCGCATCAACCGGATCGGCCCCTGCGAGCACCTTCGCGCCGACAGCGCGATAAAGCAGTCCTGTATCCAGATGGGCAAAGCCGAAATGTGCGGCAACAGCCTTGGAGATCGTGCCCTTGCCCGCAGCCGCCGGTCCGTCGATGGCAACCGTAAACCGCATCAGTTCTTGCGCACGATCTGGGCGCCCAGATCGGCCATAAGCTGTTCGAAGATCGGGAAAGAAGTGGCAATCGGGCTGCCGTCATCCACGCTCATCGGTTTCTGCGCGGCCATGCCCATGACCATGAATGACATGGCAATCCGGTGGTCCAGCTGGCTCGCGACCGTGGCCCCACCGGGCACATTGCCATGACCGAGACCTGTGACCTTCCACCAATCCTCGCCCTCATCAACCGTGACGCCTGCGGCACGCAGCCCCTTGGCCATCGCATCGATCCGGTCGCTGTCCTTGACGCGCAACTCTTTGACGCCCTGCATATCAGTGACACCTTCGGCAAAGGCCGCAACCACTGACAGCACCGGATATTCGTCGATCATGCTGGCAGCACGTTCGGGCGGCACAGCGATACCTTTGAGGTTCGGCGAGAATTTGGCGCGCAGGTCCGCCACCGGCTCGCCGCCCTCTTCGCGCATGTTCTCATAGGCCAGATCGGCTCCCATCTCGCGAAGGGTGGTGAAAAGACCGGCACGCGTCGGGTTCAACCCGATATTTGGGACCAGCACATCCGAGCCGGGTACGATCAGCGCCGCACAGACGGGAAAGGCGGCCGAGGACGGATCGCGGGGAACAACAATGGTCTGGGGCTGCAATTCTGGCTGGCCGTCCAGCGTGATGACGCGGCCTTCCTCGGTTTCTTCAACACGCAGCGTCGCACCAAACCCCTGCAGCATACGTTCGGTATGATCGCGGGTGGCTTCCTTCTCGATCACAACAGTCTGACCCGGGGCGTTGAGCCCCGCCAACAAAACAGCAGACTTTACCTGCGCCGACGGCACAGGCACCACGTAACGCACGGGCACCGGATCAGCGGCACCTACCAGCGTCATTGGCAAACGCCCACCCTTGCGGCCCATTGTCTGCGTCCCGAACAGCGCAAGCGGATCGGTCACCCGCCCCATCGGACGACTATTGAGCGAGGCATCGCCCGTAAATGTCACCGTAATCGGCGAGGTCGCCATCGCGCCCATGATCAACCGGACACCAGTGCCGGAGTTGCCGCAGTCAATCACGTTCTCCGGCTCGGCAAAGCCGCCGACGCCGACACCCGAAACCGTCCATTCCCCGCCACCATGATTGGTAACCGTCGCACCAAACGCCTGCATTGCCTTGGCAGTGTCCAGCACGTCCTCGCCTTCCAGCAGGCCGGTAATATGGGTCTCGCCCACCGCCATCGCTCCAAGGATCAGCGAGCGGTGGCTGATCGACTTGTCGCCCGGCACATCGGCCGTGCCTTTCAGCGGACCACAGGGGCGGGACGTCATCGGGATCGGGGTGCCGTGGCCGGACATGAATACTTCCTCTCTAGCTTGCCCGCGTCTTAGCGCAGCGCCGCAGGAGGGTCCATTCCCCTCATCATTTTGCCGAAAATACTCCCGCCGGAGGCTTCGACGGTCACAGCCTGCGGAAGGTCAGATAATGGGGGGTGCGCCCTTCGCGGAGTGCCTTCTGCTCGTAACGCGTCGAGATCCAGTCAGACCACGGCTCGCGCCAGTCACGCGGGGTTTCCGCCAACCATTCAAACCCGTGACGCGGCACTTGTTCCAGCGTCTGACGGACGTAGTCGGGGATATCAGTCGCCACGCGAAGTTCCGCGCCTTCTTTCATCACACGATGCAGGGGTTCCAAATGTTCTGGTGTCACAAAGCGGCGGCGGTGGTGGCGCTTCTTGGGCCACGGGTCAGGATAGTTCAGGAAGACCTTGGAGATGCTCTCGTCCGGCAGCACATCAAAAAGATCACGCGCATCGCCGGGATGCACAGCCAGATTAGAAACCTCCGCCTGCCGGATCTTGCCCAAGAGCATCGCCACACCGTTGATAAAGGGCTCACAGCCGATCAGCCCGATCTGCGGGTAGGTCTTGGCCATATGGACCAGATGCTCGCCCCCGCCAAATCCGATTTCCAGCCAGACGTCCTTGCCGTCAAAAAGCGCCGTATGGTCGAGCGGAGTGCGGTCGGGGTTCACATCCCAGCCGACAGGCCCCGGCGACAGCGCTTCAAGATCGCTATCAAGGTATTCCTGCTGACTGGCACGGATCGTCTTGCCGCGGAAACGGCCATAAAAGTTGCGCCACGGCGCACCGGAGGGGTGGTTGGTCTTGCTCATGGCATGCGCTTTAGCAAGGGATCGGGGCGCCGTCCATCCGGCACCCCCCTGATCAGACGGCGTTCTTCAGTGCCTCTACCAGATCGGTCCGCTCCCACGAGAAACCACCGTCCGCGTCGGGCGCGCGCCCAAAGTGACCATAGGCCGCTGTGCGCTGGTAGATCGGCTTGTTCAGCTCCAGATGGGTCCGGATACCGCGCGGTGTCAGCGACATGATCTGCGGTATCGCCGCCTCGATCGCAGCCTCGTCCACCTGTCCGGTGCCGTGGGTGTCCACAAAGATCGACTGCGGTTCGGCAATGCCAATAGCGTAAGAGAGCTGCAACGTGCATTTCTCTGCCATACCGGCAGCCACGATGTTCTTGGCCAGATAGCGCGCAGCATAGGCGGCCGAGCGGTCTACTTTGGTCGGGTCCTTGCCCGAAAACGCACCGCCGCCATGCGGGGCGGCACCACCATAGGTATCTACGATGATCTTGCGCCCCGTCAGGCCGGCATCGCCATCCGGCCCGCCAATAACAAACTTGCCGGTGGGGTTAACATGCCAGACCGTCTTGTCGGTCAACCAGCCTTCGGGCAGGACCGCCCGGATATATGGCTCGACAATCGCGCGCACATCAGCCGAGGTAAGGCTCGCGTCCAGATGCTGCGTGGACAACACGATCGAGGTCACATCAACCGGTTTGCCATCCACATAGCGGACCGAAAGCTGGGATTTCGCGTCGGGGCCAAGTGCGGGTTCCGTCCCGTTCTTGCGCACATCGGCCAGCTCGCGCAGAATCGCATGCGCATATTGGATCGGCGCAGGCATCAATGCAGGGGTCTCATTGGTGGCGTAACCGAACATGATGCCCTGATCGCCTGCCCCCTCGTCCTTGTCGGCGGCTGCATCGACGCCTTGAGCGATATGGGCGGACTGCTCGTGCAACAGGTTCGTGATCTCGCAAGTGGCGTGATGGAACTTGTCCTGCTCGTATCCGATGTCCTTGATACAGGCGCGTGCGATATCCTCGACGCGCGCCATGTAGTCCTTCAGCTTGCTCTGGTCGGACAGTCCGACCTCGCCGCCGATCACGACACGGTTGGTGGTTGCAAAAGTCTCGCAGGCGACGCGGGCCTCTGGTTCCTCGCTCAGAAAGGCGTCCAGAATTGCGTCCGAAATGCGGTCACAGACCTTGTCGGGGTGTCC
>CAZOMZ010000066.1:0-8954 GCA_964581065.1 uncultured Loktanella sp.
CACGGATGGTTTCCATCTTTTCCAGCATTTTCACGCGGGACTGCGCCTGTTTCGCTTTGGACGCCTTGGCTTTGAACCGGTCCACAAAGGCCTGCAGATGTTCGCGCTGCGCCTGCTGCTTTTTGGCAGCGGCGGCCTGCACTGCGCGGTTGGCGGCGCGCTGTTTGGCGAAAGTATCGTAAGGCCCGGTGTAATAGATGAGGCCTTTGTCTTCGAGGTGCAGGATACCCCCGACCGAGCGGTTCAGCAGTTCGCGGTCGTGGCTGACGATCAACACAGTGTGCGGGTATTTGACCAGATAGGCCTCGAGCCAGAGCGCGCCTTCGAGGTCGAGATAGTTGGTCGGTTCGTCCAGCAGCAGCAGGTCCGGTTCGCTGAACAGGACGGCAGCCAGTGCCACGCGCATCCGCCAGCCGCCGGAGAAGGCCGAGCAGGGCATCAGTTGCTCTTCGGGGGTGAAGCCGAGGCCGCGCAAGATGGTGGCGGCGCGGGCCTCTGCGGACCATGCGTCGATATCGGCCAGCCGCGTCTGCACTTCGGCGATGCGGGTGGGGTCGGTGGCGGTTTCGGCCTCGGCCAGAAGGGCGGCGCGTTCGGTATCGGCGGCCAGCACCGTGTTGATCAGGCTGACCTCGTTGCCCGGGACTTCCTGACTGACGCCGCCGATTTTCCAGCCTTTGGGGATGCTGACCGAGCCGGTGTCGAGCACCATCTCGCCACGGATCACGCGGAACAGCGTGGTCTTGCCAGAGCCGTTGCGCCCCACCAGACCGACCTTATGGCCGGTGGGGATCGTGACAGTGGCGTTCTCGACCAGCGTGCGGCCTTCGACGGAATAGGTGATGTCGGAAATCTTGAGCATGAGAGGCGCTATGATGGATCGCCGGAGCGCGGTCAATGGGGCAGGGATGGCGTTCTTTCGCGCGCCCAGCTAGAGGTCGGGCATGGATATGTCGCGCCTTGTCTTGCTTGCCTCATTGATTGTGCTGGTCTCGGGTTTCTTCTGGGGGCTCTACTGGATGCCTGTGCGCCAGATCGAAGGTCTCGGGCTGAGTGGGGCATGGGGCAGTGTGGCCGCGGGACTGGCAGGGACGCTGGTGCTCTTGCCCTTTGCGTGGCGCGCGCGGGCCGTCCTTTTGCGCGCTGACCCGCTGGCGCTGGCGTCGACGGCTTTGGGCGGCTTTGCCTTCTTCCTTTACTCCGTCAGCTACGTTTACGGGCAGGTCGCCGTGGTGGTCATCCTGTTTTTCCTTGCCCCTGTCTGGGCGACCTTGCTTGGCCGTTGGTGGATGGGCTGGCCGATCACGCCGATGCGGGTGCTGGTGCTGGTATTCGGGCTGGCGGGCCTTGCGGTGATGTTGGGGGGCGAAGGCGGATTGCCCGTGCCGCAGGCGGTCGGCGAGTGGCTGGGTTTGCTGGCGGGGCTCTGCTGGGCTGTCGCCAGTATCGGTATCCGCGTCCGTCCGCCGTTGCCGCCTGTGGGGGGTGGTTTTGTCTTTGTGAGTGGCGCGTTTCTTGGCGGCCTCTGCCTTGCGCCCTTCCTGAGTGGTGCTCCCGACCTGTCGGCGGTGCCTGATCTGCCTGCACTCGGCCTTTGGGTGCTTGTCACGGGTGCGTTCTGGTGGGCCTGCCTATTGATCGGGATCATGTGGGCCACGCCCAAGCTTGACCCTGCGCGGACAAGTATCCTGCTGATGGTCGAAGTGCCCGTCGCGGCTGTGTCTGCGGCCATTCTGATCGGTGACCACCTGACCGTGCCGCAGATGATCGGCGGCGCGCTTGTCGTGGTGGCGGGGGTGATCGAGGTCCTGCCTAGCCGTGCGTTGGCCAGACGTGGTGTTCGTCATCAATAATCAGCGCATGGGCGTGGGTGTGGCCCTTGCCCTGCAAATGCGGGTGGTCGTCCGGTAGTTCAGGGTGGCTGTGGGTTATCACGACCGGATCACCTTCGGGCCAGAACCAGAGCGCAAGCCCGATCCCGATAAGACAGATCACCGACAGCACACCCATCGAGGCCGCCATGCCCCATGCGGTCATCGTGGACCCCGCCACCGGATAGGTGATCAGCCAGCACACATGGCTGAGGGCGAATTGCGCGGTAAAGACCGACTGGCGGTCCTCGCGGTGGGCCGAGCGGCGCAGGAGCCGCCCGCTCGGGGTGATGATCGCGGCATAGGAGAGGCCCATCACGGCCCAGAGCAGCAGGAACACCGGCCACGTTGGGGTAAGGACCGTCAGCGAGAGCATTAGCACCGTCATAATGACCGCACCACCGATCATCACGGGCCGGTCTGACAGCCGTTTCAGAATCGCGGGCAGGGTGAGTGCGGCCACCATGGAACCCGCTCCAAAGAAGGCAAGCGCGATGGCCACATCCCTGTCTTCCAGCCCGAATCCGCCCCGCACAACGACGACAGTATTGATGATGACAAACGCGCTGCCTGCTGCAGCCGTCAGCGTCAGCGACCAAAGCCCGCGCAGGCGTGGTGTGGCAAGGTAGATGTGGATGCCGCGTGTGAGGCGCTCGCGGAACGGGCGGTCCTTTTGCTGGCCGCGCGGGGGGAGGGTCGTTGTGCCGATCAGGAGGGCCGACAGGGCAAAGCCGATAACAGTGCCGCCAAAAAGCCAGTGATAGCTCATCACCAAGAGCAGAAGGCCCGCAATGGCGGGGCTCAGCAGGTTTTCCAGATCATAGGCAAGCCGCGAGAGCGAGAGGGCTTTGGCGTAGTCGTCATCATCGTCGAGGATATCGGGAATCGTCGCCTGAAATGTGGGTGTGAAAACCGCGCTGGCGGTCTGCAAAAGAAAGATCGCCAGATAGATCTGCCAGATCTCGGTGATGAACGGCAGAGCCAGCGCCACGCCCGCGCGAATGAGATCGGCGGTGATCATGACCACGCGGCGCGGCAGGTCCGAAACCAGCGCCCCCGCAATGGGCGACAACCCCACATAGGCCACCATCTTGATCGTATAGGCTGTGGCAAGCACCGCACCGGCCGCAGCCCCCGCCAGATCGAAGGCAAGCAGCCCCAATGCCACTGTCAAAAGTCCAGTGCCCACCAATGCCAGCACCTGCGCGCTGAACAGACGGCCAAAGACGGGATGAAAGACAAGCGCGAACATACTTGCAGGCTACTCAAGCGCCGCAGGCTGCGCAATTTGGGTTTTCATGGCAAATCCGCCGTGATAGGGCGCAGCCATCATTTCAAAGGGCGCTTTGCCCCTCCGCAAAAAGAAGAGGCTATCATGGCTATCCAACGCACATTCTCGATCATCAAGCCGGACGCAACCAAGCGCAACCTGACCGGTCAGATCGTCGCTAAATTCGAAGAAGCCGGCCTGCGCGTCGTTGCTTCCAAGCGCATCCAGCTGACACTGGCACAGGCGCAGCAGTTCTACGGTGTCCACAAAGACCGTCCATTCTTTGGCGAGCTTTGCGAATTCATGATTTCCGAGCCGATCGTTGTGCAGGTTCTGGAAGGCGAAGACGCGATTGCAAAGAACCGCGAAGTCATGGGCGCCACCAACCCAGCCGATGCCGCCCCCGGCACGATCCGCAAGGAATTCGCGCTGTCGATCGGTGAAAACTCGGTCCACGGCTCTGATGCGCCTGAAACCGCTGCAGAAGAAATCGCCTTCTTCTTCTCCGGTCTGGAACTGGTCGGCTAAGTCGGCTTAACCCCGACCTACAGGTTTTGACATGGACCGCCTGCGCAATCTGCGTGGGCGGTTTTTTTATGCCTTGGCGTTCCCGAGAATGCGAAGTGGTGATGGGCCGGACAAGGTGTCAGTCTGAGTTCTGAGGCAAATGACGGTCGCGTTGACACCTAGTCCCATTCGCTCGAAGACCTGCTGTAAAGGCAAGCGAGCGCAAAGACAGTGCCAACGAAGATCACGCCGAGCCCCGTCAGAGTGGGGCCGAATTTGGCCGAGGTGTCGGCGAGGAAACGCGCGGGGCCTTCGATCCATCCGACCCCGGAATCCACGCCCGGAACCTGACCGTCCATAATGTCGATGCCAAGGTAGAGCGTGCCGAAAAAGATAAACACGGCCCAGACAACACTAATGGCGGAGATCGGTTGGGGCAGGGCGGGAAAACGGAACGGGCGTTTCTCTCGGGGCGTGACGGAGCCCACGTATCGCAGCGCTTGCGTTCCGCTTGTCGCCGTCCTCCGCTGTCGCTGGCTTGACGAAAGAACCCAGACGGCCGCGACCACTCCGACAAGAATGCTGCCAGCCCCGGTCTTTGCAGTCCCGAACCTTTCGGCCAGGTTTGCGAACATCGTGATGCCGAGGCTTTCTCCGGGAAAATAGCCGAACAAGGCGCATGTCCCGTAAAAGAGGCTGAAGGCGGCTAGGCAAGTCCCCCAAATCTTGTCAGTCAGTCTCATCTGTGTCCGCTCGCAATGGTTGCAGGCCGGAAGGTGACCGGTCGTGTGTTGCCATGATAGCGCCGTAGGGCGGGTCGATGGCAATGTGTTTGTGGAATAATGTGTCCGGATACGCCCTGCGTTGGCATTGCGACGTGCCGTCCCTTGGCTCACTTTCCTTTCACAACGCCGATCTCGTTCAGGAACTTCTCAAGCTCTGACCGCTCCTGATCGAAGCTTCCCGCTTTGATTTTGTCAAACTTCACACGCAGTGCCTTTTTCTCGTCCCCCTTGCAGTCATTCCAGGGGCGGCCCTGCAGGGCCATGTGCAACACGTAGTACCCGATGAAATGGGGGCGGTGACCGGCTTGCAAGAGCTTGGCATAGGCCGCATCTGCGCCCATCTCGCGCAGCTCCTCGGCCGTCATGATGCCGGCTGCGTTGAGGGATGCCTCAAACGCGGGGCCGATGTTGCGGATGGAAGAGAGCGCTGTCATGCGCACAGATTAGGTCATGTGGAAAAAAGAGGCCAGTGAGGGCAAACCGCAGATCTGGGAGGGGGACCTGCTGTCTATCGGGCCTCACTGGCCCTGAAGGCGTGTCTCCGTCAGATGCTCGCGTAGTCGCGAAACAGGACGGTTGGTTGCTGCGCTGGCGCGTCTTGCGGCGGCGTGGATTGCGCGGGAGAAGATGCCGCGGCGCCGGGCTGCTTTGGTTGTGTCTGTGTCTTCGGTGCAGTGGCCATATTGCTGGTCCTTTTGCGTGCTCGTAGGAAAAGCTTACGTTGGGTCACACGCATGTGGCGAGCCTGCATGTGTCATGAGGCTGCCGCAGCGTGATAAATATGTGACCTTTGGGTCAGGCTCAGGTCTTGCCGCGACGGGGCGGCGCATGAGCTCCCTTGGCCAAGCTCTTGCGTGGCTTGGCTTTTTGCCCGGGCGGGACAAAGCGCTTTGATGTATCCTTGGCATCGGTCTTCGGCTTGCCAGCGGGCTTGGCCGCAGCATCCTTGCGCGGTTTGCCGTCGGGTCTGCCTGCCGGTTTGCCCTTGAACGGTGGCTTCTTGCCGTCCGATTTGCCCCGAAATGCGGGTCTGTCGTCGCCTGATTTGCCTTTGTAATCGGGTTTGTCATCGCCTGATTTGCCTTTGTAGGGCCGCTTTGCGTCAGGTGACTTGGGCTTGTAGGCGGGCTTAGCGTCGCCTGATTTGCCCTTGTATGGCGCTTTGCCGCCGTCAGACTTGTCCTTATAGGCGGGTTTCCTGCCGTCCGATTTGCCTTGATGGGCCGGTTTGGCACGTGCCTCGCGCGGCGCGCCGGGGGGTGTTTCGCTCCATTCAGCCTTCTGACGTGGCTTGCGGGGCTTGGGCGCGGCATCATCGGGATGATAATGATCAGAGGTTTTGGGCGTCTCGCGACGATCCTTGCGCGGGGCGGGGCGGTCGTCGTAATCACGTTTGGTCTTGCGCGGACCACGTGCGCCCAGCTGGGGCGCGCCATCAAGTGCTGTCAGCGTGGCTTGGTTTTCCAGCGACATATCCGGCCCGATTTCGCGCAGGAAACCGGCCACAGCAGGTTCTGCAATCTCGACGAATGTCTCGTCAGGCTGGATGCGGATCGCACCGATCTCGTGTTTGGTGATGCCGCCCGCCTTGCATAGCATCGGCAAGAGCCAACGTGCCTCGGCTTTGCCATCACGGCCGATATCGATGCGGAACCAGCGAGACGGACCAAAAGGCTTGGCCTCGCGCTTGCGGTCGGATGGGGGCGGTGTGTTGATCGCCTCCGACAGGTCCTCGGGGGCCGAGACCTTGCCGGCGTAAAGGCGCAGATACGCGGCGGCAATCTTTTCAGGGGCATGCGCGGCCAGCAGTTTCTGGGCAAAGGCGGCTTCGGCCTCTGTGAAGTCTTCGGACCATACAGGATCGGACAACAGGCGTTCTTCGTCCTTCGCCGTGATCTCTTCTGCAGAGGGTGGCACGGTCCATTCCGCGCTCAGTTTGCCCCATTTGAGCAGGTTTTCCGCACGCTTGCGCATCTTGGGCGGCACGATCATGGCCGATATCCCCTTGCGACCCGCGCGGCCGGTGCGGCCCGAACGGTGGACCAGCGTTTCGGGGTTGGTGGGCAGCTCGGCGTGGATGACCAGCTCAAGGTTCGGCAGGTCGATGCCACGGGCGGCCACATCGGTGGCGACACAAACACGCGCGCGACCATCGCGCATGGCCTGCAGCGCATTCGACCGTTCCGACTGGGTCAACTCGCCCGACAGCGCCACGACCGAAAAACCACGGTTTGACAGGCGCGTTGTCAGGCGGGTGACCATGGCGCGGGTATTTGCAAAGACGATGGCGTTGGGGGCGTCATAAAAACGCAGCGCATTGATGATCGCGGCATCCACATCGTGATTGGCCACCTGCATGGCCAGATAGGCGATATCGGCATGCTGGCTTTCTTTTGAAGTGGTTTTGATGCGCAGGGCATCGGACTGATAGCTTTCCGCCAGTTTCGCAATCGCAGGCGGCACCGTGGCCGAGAACAACAGGGTGCGGCGGCCCTCTGGCGCATTCTCGAGAATGAATTCGAGGTCTTCACGAAATCCAAGGTCGAGCATCTCGTCGGCTTCGTCCAGCACCACGGCGCGGATAACCGAGAGATCAATCGTGCCACGCATGATGTGATCGCGCAGTCGACCCGGCGTGGCGACGACGATATGGGCCCCGCGTTCGAGCGCGCGGCGCTCGTCGCGGAAATCCATGCCGCCCACGCAAGAGGCAAGCTGCGCGCCAGCCCCGGCATAAAGCCATGCCAGCTCGCGCTTGACCTGCATCGCCAACTCGCGCGTGGGCGCGATGACAAGGGCAACCGGTGCGCCAGCGGGCCCGAAAACGCCCGTGTCATCGAGGATCGTTGGTCCGATTGCCAACCCGAAGCCGACGGTCTTGCCAGAGCCGGTCTGTGCCGAGACCAGCAGGTCGCGGTCTGCCAACCCGTCTGCCGTCACTTCCTCTTGTACAGGGGTCAGTGTGTCATAGCCTTGGGCTGCAAGGGCGTCGGCAAGGGTCGTGATCATGGGGAAGGGGTGCTTTCGGCTTTATCGTGTGGGGCGCACTACGCCTGTGCGGATGGTTTGTATAGGGGGATTCGTTGCATGGGGGCTTTGCCCCCGGCGCGTGGCGCGCCTCCCCCAGGATATTTGCCGGGCCAATAATAACATAAGGCTGTCCATTATTGGCCCGGAAATATCCTCGGGGGGAGGGCGCAGCCCGGGGGGGCAGACAGCCCCCCTGTGAACGTTGCATCACCTGTTTCAGCCCTTGTTCGCAAACCAGTGATCGATCCGCGCTTTCAGCTTGTCCCACAGTGCAGGCGCGCCGCGCTGTACTTTGACGCCGACGCGGGTTTCGACTTGCGCGCGCGAGACCTTGTAGGTGATCCAGCTTTCCCCGCCGCTTTCGAGGTTCGAGACCACCGGCTGCACGCGGTCGATGGATTTGGCAAAGATCGCGTCGTCCGTTTCTGCCGCTTCGAATTCTTCCCAAAGGGCACGCAGGCTGGTCGCCTGATCCTTTGGCAAGAGACCAAAAATCCGGTCGGCCGCAGCTTGTTCGATCCGCGCCATTTCGACGGGATCATGGTTGCCGTGGATGGGGTTATCGCCTGCGTCGATCTCGACCAGATCATGCACCAGCAACATCCTGATCACACGGTCAATGTTCACGGGGCGGTTGGCGTGTTCAGCCAGAACCAGCGCATAAAGCGCGATATGCCAGCTGTGCTCGCCGGAGTTCTCCTTGCGGGAGCCGTCGCACAGTGTTGTTCCGCGCAGGACCGATTTCAGCTTGTCTGCTTCCGAAAGGAAGGCGAGCTGCGCGTCAAGCCTTGCGCTCATCAGCGCTGCACGCGCCGTGGCATGCCAATGCCGGCGCGTTTCAGCCGCTCGAGCGCATCTTCCTTGGCGGCCTGATCCGCATCGACCTCGGCCGCTGGTGTTTCAGTCTCACCGTCGGTCTCGGGCGTCTTGGACATATCCGCGATTGCGGGCAGGTCTTCACTTTCCGCGTCACCGTCTTCGGGCGTGATCGTATCGGTTTCGGACTTGATGATGTCGGCGTAGCCTTCACCGGCGCGCCGTTCCAGCAGGGCGCGGGCGCGGGCCTCGGCCTTTCGGACGCGGACGGCGGTCAGGAAGGCCTCTTCCAGTGTTTGCGAGGATGAGCCCAACACGCTGGCGATCTCGTCGATGATGCGGATATCGCCTGATGCCAGCTCATCCGCGATGGCCAGATCGGCGATTTCGCCCGCAACACGTTCGAGATAACTGTCTGCCATGACTAGCGCGTGTTTTCGGTCAGACGGCGGCGCACATAGGTCCGTACGTGGTCGATCATCGGGTCCATATGCGGGTCTTCAAAGAAGTGACCGGCGCCATCCATCACCTCATGGGTGATGGTGATGCCCTTTTGCTCGTGCAGTTTGTTGACCAGACTGACTGTATCCGCAGGCGGGGCCACGCGGTCGTTGCTGCCATTGATGATCAGGCCTGATGACGGGCAGGGCGCAAGAAAGCTGAAGTCATACATAT
>CAZOMZ010000067.1:0-8810 GCA_964581065.1 uncultured Loktanella sp.
AGATCGAGATCGACCCGATGATCACCCACAAGCTGAGCCTTGATGACATCAACAAAGGCTTTGATCTGATGCACGAGGGCAAGTCGATCCGCGCGGTCGTGGAGTTCTGATCCACGTGGTCCGGCACCTCACCGCTTTCTTGATCTTTGCCGGACTTGTTGTCGGCACATCGGCAATCGCTGACGAGGTGGTCGTCTTTTCAACCAAGAGCGGGGTGCTTGCCCTGACGCCGGATGACGTGGAGGACGCGGCCCCGCAATTCGGCGGTGAGGGTGCTGGGCTGAATTTTATCCTCGCCCCTGCCGCGTCGAAAGCCTTTGCCGATCTCACCGAAAGCTCGGTTGGCCAACTCATGACGCTGACTATTTGCGGCTACGTTCTGGTCGAGGCCGTGATCCGAGAGCGGCTGGAGGGGCGCGGCTATGTGGCGCTCGACAGTCTGGGGGATGCGACCTGGTATGCCTCCCGCATGACAGGAGAAGCGCCCTGTGACGGACCGCGCGACAACTGACACCGCTGCCGCGCGGCTGAAGGTGCTGGCGCGGTCACTTGCCCCGCAGTTTGCGTTTTGTGGTCTGGCGGTCTCGTGCGGTGGAGAGCGGCGTTTTGCCATCGTCCATCAGCCTTTCTTGCGGGCCGACAGGCGGACGATGTTCCGCGTGGCCTCCGTTTCCAAGATCGTCGTGGGGCAGACACTTGCGCGACTTCTTGTGGCGAATGGCATCGGATGGGACGCCGATGTTTCGGACGTCCTGGGCTGGCGTCTACGCAATCCGGCGTTCCCCGATGTGCCAATCACGATCGGGGCAGTAGCGAGCCATAGCGCGGGTCTGGATGATCGCGCGGGGTATCTCGTGCCGCAGGACACATCTACAAAGGACTTCTTTGGCGGCAATAAATTCTCAAAAAATCAAAATAAAACATATTTTGAATATGCAAACCTCGGATACGTCATTCTTGCGGACGTGATCGAACGGCTGTCCGGTCAGACCTTCGCACAAGCCGCAGCGCCTCTGGTTCCGGACGGTGGCGGCTTCAACTGGGCGGGCGTCTCCGCCGAGCGCACGGCCCAGGCGTTGCCGACCTACCGCCGTGACGGAGACCGTTTCGTCCCGCAGATTGATGCGCCGCCAGTGCCCGCCGCGACGGAAGGCAACGTTGCCCGCTTTTCACCGCAAGGCGGGCTGCGGCTATCGCTGGAGGGGATGCTGGCGCTGGCCGAAGGTCTTGCCGATGCGCACCGGACGGTCCTCTGGCATCAGCAGGACGGGCCGGGGGCCTATCTGGACGGTGTGTTCCAGCACTACGGCGCGGGGCTTCAGATCTTTGACGCACCCGCCTTTTATCCCCGCCCGTTGGTCGGTCATTTCGGCAATGCCTACGGGTTCAACGGCGGGGTCTGGTATGATGCGCAGGCGGGGCTTGCCTTTGCATATGCGCTCAACGGGTTGGAACTTGGCGATGAAGATGACAGGTTCTCGGTCCAAGAGCGGGCGATATTCGATGCGGTCGCACAGATAGGAGGCAACTAGATGCCAGACGGACGGATGCTGCTTGCGGTGTTGATCGACGCCGACAACATTCCGGCGAAATACGCGGGCGCCATCATGCGCGAGATCACCACCTATGGCGAACCCGCGCTGCGGCGGGTCTATGGTGACTGGTCGAGCTCGGCATTGGCGGGTTGGAAGAAAGAGGTTGTCGAACTGGGCATGGTCGCCAATCAGGAGACCGCCAATACCAAGGGCAAGAATGCCAGTGACATCGGGCTGGTGATCGACGCGATGGACATCTTGCATACGGGCCGCTTTGACGGGTTCGTGCTGGTGTCTTCGGACAGCGACTTTACCGCACTCGCCAACCGTCTTCGCGAGGACGGGGTCGAGGTGATCGGGATCGGCGAAGGCAAGGCACCCGCCAGCCTGCGCAACGTCTGCAACCGTTTCATCCTGATCGAGAACATCGTGCCGGACGAGAAAGCGGATAAGCCTGCCAAGAGCAGCCCTGCGACAAAGGCTTCGCCGGACCGCCAGCCGCCGTCAAAGGCAATCCCGCTGGTCATCAAGGCGATGGAAAGCATCGATCCCGAGGGCGAGTGGTATTCGCTGGGCCAGTTGGGTCAGTATATCACCCGCGCCCATCCCGACTTTGACCCCCGCACCTATGGCAGCGCCAAGTTGAGTGATCTACTGATCAAAACGGGACGTTTCGAAACCCAGAAACGCTCGGGCCAGCAGTTGGAAGTCCGACGTCTGGACTAGGCGCCGTAGCGTGCCAGAAACATCGTCACAGCGCCTTCGATCACGCGGTCTTTCTCTCGCTGGGAGAAATCCTCGGCCACGTTAAAGATCGCACGCTCGAAAATATCGACCTTGCAGAGGTGATAGAACTGCTGCGCCGCAAGTTCGTAATCCTCGATCACGACTTCGCCGCGCTTGGCCGCTCTTTGCAGGAAGGTCACAAGGCTCTTCTGGACCAAAAGCGAACCACTTTCGTAGAACTGACGCCCCAATTCGGGGAAGCGCTCGGTCTCGGCGACGAAAATGCGGAAGATCTGTTTGCCGAAATCCGATGTGATGAAGGCGATCATCTCGCTCGCGAGCGACCGCAGGAAATCCGGGGCGGCGGCGTCCATATCCAGCATCTCGAGTGCGGTCGCGGCCTGCGCGGCGCATTGGCTGCGGGCGACTTCGACAAAGAGGAGCCGTTTATCAGGGAAATAGCTGTAGAGGGTCGCCTTGGAGACGCCTGCGGCCTTGGCGATATCATCGACAGAGGCGCCTTCGAAACCGTCGGTCAGAAAGACCTGACGCGCGCCCTCGAGCACCTGATCGAACTTTCGGCCTTTTTTGGGCGTGCCGTCAGGCATGGGTGCGGTCCTCCGTAGGCCTTGCTTATAAACTCAACAGTTCATTTTCGGCAAGTATTTGCGGCGATGGGACCTCAGGGGAAGTCGGTCCCATCGCCGTGCGACGCGCCATTCAGGGGACAGGAACGGGGCGCGTCGGTCTTGTCGGGCGGGGCGGTTCAGGGAGGAAAGCCGCCACCGTCGCGCAGGGGGCAAACGGGCCGGTTTGGAGAACGGCGGGTCTGGGCTGCGGTCTTCTATAACTAAACAGTTCAGTTCACCGTTCAAGAGGTCACCTCCGGGATTCTGCGCTTTCGGGTCTTGCTGTAGCCCCCAGTCTCACCTACTTTAGAATAATTCTAAGTTAGGAGTGTTCCAATGCGCTGGCTCACACACCGCCGCCAGTTCGGCGAATTGTCTGAAAAGGAAATCCTCGCACTGGCGATTTCGTCGGAAGAGGATGACGCCCGCATCTACCGCGGCTACGCCGAACACCTGCGGGCAGAGTTTCCGGGCTCGGCGGCCGTCTTTGACGGGATGGCGCAGGAAGAGGATACCCATCGCCACCGTTTGATCGACCTGTTCCGGTCCCGCTTTGGCGAAGTGATCCCGCTGATCCGGCGCGAACATGTCTCGGGATACTATGCCCGCAGGCCCACATGGCTGGTCGAGAACCTGAGCCTTGAACGGATCAGGGGCGAAGCTGCGCAAATGGAAAAGGATGCCGAGCGGTTCTATCTGTTGGCAGCCAAACGCACGCAGGATGCAGCAACGCGCGATCTGCTGGGCGAACTGGCTGCCGCCGAAGGCGGGCATTCGGCCAAGGCGCAGCATCTCGAAGAGCGCCATCTCGACGAACAGACCCGCACGGAAGAGGATGACGAGGCCCACCGCCAGTTTGTCCTGACATGGGTCCAGCCGGGATTGGCGGGTCTGATGGACGGCTCTGTCTCGACCCTTGCACCGATCTTTGCCACGGCCTTTGCCACGCAGGATACTTGGACGACCTTTCTGGTCGGCACGGCGGCGTCGGTCGGCGCGGGGATTTCGATGGGCTTTACCGAAGCGGCTTCTGACGACGGGCTGATTTCGGGGCGCGGGTCGCCGGTCAAACGCGGTTTTGCTTCGGGGATTATGACCACGATCGGCGGGATGGGCCACGCGCTGCCCTATCTGATCACCGATTTCTGGACTGCAACGATCATCGCATTGATCGTCGTCTTTATCGAGCTTTGGGCCATCGCATGGATCCAGAACCGCTATATGCAGACGCCTTTCGTCAAGGCGGTGTTTCAGGTGGTTCTGGGGGGTGCGCTGGTCTTTGCAGCAGGGGCGCTGATCGGTTCGGGGTAGATGTCGCGCACCATCGTGGTCGAGGCCCGAAAGCCGAAGATATGCCGCAACACCCCGATGCGCTGCGTTTTCACCTCGTAAAAGCCGCGCCGCAGATAGAGCGCGCGGGCGCGGGTGTTGGTATTGACGACATCCAGTCTGATCTGGCGATAGCCGCGCCGCTTGGCCTCGATCGTGATGGCGTCCAGCAATGCCGTGCCAACGCCCTGACTGCGCGCTTCTTCGGCGACGAACAGCCCGTCCATCAGGAACCTTTCGTTCTCGATGTCGGTCTCAAGCGCGGCCAGCAAGGCCGTCCTGACGGCGGCACCTGTCCAGCCGTAGACACGGCGCAGGTCGCGGAAATCCCCACCGACAAGCGCGCCCTGAATGGTTTTGAAGCCCGCGACACCAACAAGACGCCCCGTTTCGTCATGGGCGCAGACCCCGTGATCGGCCCGCAGGACGCCGGTGATGAACCGCATGGCGCGATACTTGGGCCCCAGAACGAAGCCCAGCTTGTCGCCGAAGGCCTCCCAGTAGAGGGCAGCGGCTTCGCCGCGGTCGCTATGGGGAATGCCCACGGTGATCTTCATGCACTGAATTCCGCAAAGGGGATGTAGCGAACAGGATCACCGGGTTGGATCGTTTGCGCAGGCGCATCGAGTGCCACAAGCCCCGTCGCCCATGAGAGACCGGAAACGCGCCCCGACCCTTCGGAGGGGAAGACTTCGACACAGCCATCCACTACGCGCGCGCGCAGGTATTCGCTGCGCCCTTCCTTTTTGGATTTCGTGAAGGCGGCAGGCAGCATCCGGCCCTCGGGCACCGACCAGCCGCCGCCGGCCATCAGCCGCAGCGCGGGCGCGCCGAAGACCAATGTGCAGACCATCGCAGCCACGGGGTTGCCCGGCAGGCCAAAGACCGGCGTGCCGTCCCACATCCCCATCACAAGGGGCCGCCCGGGCTTCATCGCGATCCGCCAGAGCGCGAAACTCCCCGTGTCAGAGAGCAG
Organism: uncultured Loktanella sp.; assembly: GCA_964581065.1. Lineage (GTDB taxonomy): Bacteria > Pseudomonadota > Alphaproteobacteria > Rhodobacterales > Rhodobacteraceae > Yoonia. The sequence continues at coordinate 5,196 of CAZOMZ010000067.1, forward strand.
CGCCGAGACATGATCCTCGGCCCCTGCGGATGCCCCGCCCGAGGTCAGGATCGCATCGCAGCGGGTGGCCGCATCGTCCAGCATCGCCCGGAGCCTCCTGCGGTCGTCCGGGGCACGCCCAAGCGGAACGGCCTCATACCCCCAACCCGCGACGAGGGCGGCGAGCATTGGGCCGTTGGCGTCGAAAATCTGCCCCTCTGCTGCGGGGCGGCCTGCGGGCACCAGCTCATCCCCTGTTGAAAGGATGCCAACGCGGAGAGGTTTGTAGACGCTGACCTCACCCACACCTGCTGCGGCAATCATCCCGATGTCACCCGGGGTCAGCCTGCGCCCTGCTTCCAGGATGATTTGGCCCGCCTGCATATCCTCGCCAGCCTTGCGGGCGTTGGCACCCTTCTTCAACGGGCCGTGAAAGCTGAGTGTGTCGCCCGTGACCAATACGTCTTCTTGTAGAACCACCGTATCGACACCAGCGGGAATGTTGGCGCCGGTCAGGATGCGGATCGCGTAGCCTGGCGGAACCTTTCCGCGAAAGGGAACACCGGCGGCGGACCGCCCCTTGATCAGCCGATAGTCCTGTCGGCCCTCCGGCGCTGGTCCGGCGAAACCATATCCGTCGACAGCGGCATTGGGGGCGGGCGGGTGTGACCGCGCGGCGGTGATGTCCGCGGCGAGAATGCGGCCAGCAGCGTCGGCCAGTGGCAGGGTCTCGACCGTCGCTATGGGGCCGAGGTGCGTCCTAAGATGCGCAAGGGCATCGGCAACAGGTGTCCAATGCGCCCCCTGCGGTAAGGCGAAACAGTCGTTCTTGAGAGCGGGCGGGGCGAGGCAGCCGCGCGCGGCCTGCGCAAGCTCTGGCTCATGCCCGAGGCCGAAAATCCAGCCTTCTGTGTTGGCAGGCACGTCGAGCATTCTGGCAAGTGTCTCCGGTGGCAGCGCCGCAACAGTCCGGGCCAGAACCTCGACCTGATGGGCATCCTTGACCTTGCCTGCGGGTATCGTCTCTTTCACCACGGCGTCGATCAGCGAGGGCCAGATTTCGACCAGTGCGATCTGTCTGTCGAGTTGCTCGAACGGCCAGACCGCGAGGTCTGCGCCAAAGCGCTGGCGCAGGCGGGCAAGTGTCGGCAGGCCCATGATGACCTGCGACCCGACGGCGCCATTGTAGGCAAGTTGCCAAACAGATTTGGCATTGCTTAACGTTTCGGCCTTACGTTTTTCTAGAAAAACGTTGGCCGACCGGTCTGATTTTTTCATCGGCAAATGCGAGAACGTCATCCCCTGCGGATGCCCCCAGAATGGCCCGACGCTGCCGAGTGACTTGTTGATCGCATTGGCCAGCGCAAAGCGGTTGTTCGCTTTGGGCGCATCCGTGACCCGCTCTGCAAACCAGTCCCAGATCGCGAAGGGGTCATCGCTGCCGGTCAGTTTCCGTCCGAAGCCCGCAGGATAGCCGAAGGCAAAGTCGAACCCCGCCAGCACCCGCCGACCGGCAGCGTGTTCTGCTGCGAGCAGTCCCGTTATGCGCTCTTCGGCTACCTGACGGTTGCGGCAGTAGACCGGAGGCGTCACCGCTTCGCCTCGGACCACACAATACCAGATGGCGTCAGCCTGCGGTCTCGCGGTTTTTGCATGTCCCGCCGACCAGTCCACCATGATGACGGTGTCGAACCTCACAGGCCAACCTCTAAGAGAATGAAATCGGCGATGGCCCTCGTGTCATTCAGATCGAAGAGCGGCTGCGCGACGTCGAGCCGCGTATCGCTGGCGACGGCGCGGATGGTGTCATCCTCGGTTGCGATCAGCGGATGGTTCATCTCGGCGCGGTAGGCTTCGATCTTCGGGTGGCGGTCCCGTTTGTAGCCCTCAACAAGCACCAGATCGACGGGGGCGAGTTGGGCCAGCAGGTCGTTCAGTGTTGCCTCTTGCGCCCCGCGCAGCTCTGTCATCAGCGCCCAACGGTTGCGCGAGGACAAGAGCACTTGGCGCGCCCCCGCCTGCCGGTGGCGGTAGCTGTCCTTGCCCTCGTGATCCACATCGAAGGAATGATGCGCGTGTTTGACCGTCGAGACGGTGAGACCGCGCCCTGTGATCTCGGTCACGAGCCGTTCCATCAGGCCGGTCTTGCCTGCATTCTTGAAGCCGGTGATGCCGTAGATTTTCATAGCATCCCTTCCGCCGACTTCAGGTCCTCTGGCGTGTTGACGTTGAAGAACGCCGCATCGTCAGGGAAATGTGCCGTGGCCCCGCCGTGTTTGTCCGTCCAGAGGACAACCTTGCGCAAGCCGTCGTTCAGTGCCGCGCGCAAGTCATCGCGGAGCGCTACAGGCCAGAGACCGAATGTCGGGTGTCTTCCGTCCGGCGTGCGCGCCAGCGCGATCTGGCTGCCAGCGCTTTCCGCTGCATGCAGCAGTTGCGGGACCAGATCGCAGGGGAAGAACGGCGTGTCGGCGGCAGCCGTAACGATGTGATCGGCACCTTGGGTTGCGGCCCAGTCGAGGCCGGCAAGAACACCGGACAGCGGGCCTGCAAAGCCCTCGATACTGTCAGCAACTACCGGAAGGCCCAGATGTGCAAACCGCGCCGGATCCCCATTGGCATTCAGCGCGAGCCCCGCCACCTGCGGCTCCAACCGCGCGATCACATGGGACAGGATCGTGCCGCCACCCAAGGGCAGCATCCCCTTGTCGCCGCCACCCATGCGCGTGGCCTGCCCGCCCGCGAGTATGACGCCCAACGGTTGCTTCATTGCGTGCCTTGCGCGGCAGCATGCCAGCCCTTGATCTTTGCGCGCAGCACGGCAGCGTCATCCAAGGGAGCGAGAATCCGGTCAGGCAGGATGATGCCCTGATAGTCCATCGAGGCGATAATCATATCCGGCGCATCCAGCATCCCGTTGATGTCGCGCCAGTTGTAGAAAGTCGTGCTGCGTCCGTTATCGAAAAAGATGCCCTTGTCGTTGATGGTGACTTGTTGGTCCTGCATCAACGGGCTCAGTCGATAGACGGCAGCCCCACGCCGTTTGATGCGCCGCTCTAGCTGCCAGAGCGTGACGCTGAGGATGACAAAGAACAGATACATCAAAGGCGCGGCCTCGCCGGGCACGGGCCCGAAAAGACGGGCCAGCAGGTAGGAAATGACCAAGGTGCCGATCCCCAGCCCGATCCCCTGCCAAGCGGCATAGATCATCACCGCCGCACGCCAGCGCCCGCGGTATAGCGGCTTACACAAAAGCTGGGTGCCTCGCATAATCTCGGCTTCGGTCGGGGTGTAGGCCAGAGAGATCGCTTCGGTATCACTCATTCCGCCCCCTTTCGTCCCGCCTTGCGCGGCTCGTCGGCGACTTGTGACGGGTCCGCGTCGCGGATCAGCCGTTCTTCGCCCGCAAGGCAGACAAACCGCTGTCCTTTCATCCGCCCGATCAGTGTCAGGCCGACCTGTCGTGCGATCTCGACTCCCCAGGCGGTGAACCCTGACCGCGAGGCGAGCGTCGGGATGCCCATCATTGCCGTTTTGATGACCATTTCCGAGGTCAGCCGCCCCGTGGTGTAGAGGATCTTGTCATCGGCGCTGATGTCTTCGGACAGCATCCAGCCTGCAATCTTGTCGACAGCA
>CAZOMZ010000068.1:0-8700 GCA_964581065.1 uncultured Loktanella sp.
AGGCCGAGGTCATCGGGCGTAAACGGCTCTTCGCGGTCAAAGTCGTAGTACCAGCCGTCCTTGATGACGGGGCCAATTGTGACTTGGGTTTCAGGCCAGATGTCCTGCACCGCACGGGCCATGATATGCGCCAGATCGTGACGGACGAGTTCGAGCGCGGGCTCCTCATCCTTCATTGTATTGATGGCGATCGTCGCATCCGTATCAATCGGCCACTGGAGATCCCAATGCTGGCCATTGACGGTTGCAGAGATGGCTTTCTTGCGCAGGCTTGTCGAAATATCGGCAGCCACATCGCCAGGTGTCACGCCAGTATCATACTGTCGTGCATTGCCATCAGGAAAAGTCAGGGAAATCTGTGCCATATCGGCAGTCTCCTCGTCGGTTTGGCGCCCACGGAACGCCCGGTTGCGGGTTATGTGTGGGCGCTGAATGCCGCTGCGCGGCGCGAAGGTCAAGAGCTATGCACGCGGCTCATCATTTGTATGCAGAGATATACGTTGACTGCGACCCATCTTCATCTAAATACGACTTAGTTTCCGATGCGAAACCAACATATAGGGGATAGAGCATGCCACGCTACAACCGCACATTTGACCTCAGCATCGCCGACGTCGACATGATCGAAGAAGCGCTGCGTGCCCGCGGTCGCGAATTGTCGCGGATGCGTCTGGCCCTGTCCGAGGAAAACCCCGCCCATCTGGAATCGATCCGCGTGATCGAGCAGGACCTGCGCGAGAACGAGGCGCTTCTCGGTCGGCTTCACGACCAGAAGATCTTTTATCGCCCACAGGCGGCCGTCTACGTCGGCGGCTGACGCGCGGCGCGATGAGTGCTTGGCGGGGTTGCAGCAGGGCCTTGCCTGTGATGCTCTCTCGCCATGACAGATTCACCTATACCCGCATATCTCACGTCGCCCCAAGGGCGGCGGATCGCCTATCACCTGACCGCCGGAACGGGACCCGCTGTGGTCTTCCTTGGTGGCTTCAAATCCGACATGCAAGGCACCAAAGCCATCCATCTTGAGGCTTGGGCCAAAGCGCAGGGCCGTGCCTTCCTCCGCTTCGACTACTCCGGCCACGGTGAAAGTGACGGGGCTTTCACAGATGGTGCCATCGGTGACTGGTTCGAGGATGCCTGCGCGGCTCTGGACCTGATTGAAGGTCCCGTTGTGCTGGTCGGCTCCAGCATGGGCGGATGGATCTCCTTGCTGGTCAGCCGCGCGATGCCCGGGAGGGTTGCTGGGCTTGTGACCATCGCTGCGGCCCCTGACTTTACCGAAGACAGCATGTGGGCCGGTTTTGACGAAGCCCAGCGGGCCGAACTCATGGCGGGGCAGGTGGCTTTGCCGTCCGAGTATGGCGAGCCCTACATCATCACCCGCCGGCTGATCGAGGAAGGGCGCAACCGCCTTGTCCTGCGCGATCCTCTGTCGCTGCCCTTTCCTGTGCGCTTCCTGCAAGGCTCCGCCGATGCGGATGTGGACATGTCCGTCGCGCTGCGATTGCTTGATCACGCAAGCGGGCCGGATATGCGCCTGACGCTCGTTGACGGTGCCGACCACCGGTTCTCGGACGATGACTGCCTTGCCCTGATTGTCACATCCGTCGAAGAAGTGCTTGCCCGCGCCAACTGACGCCACGTTTTGCTTTGGGAAATTTCGCGGCTCTGCCTAGGGTGCGAGAAATCCTTGGGAGGGGACATTTCATGGCGCTATCAATGGGGCAAAAGGCGGGCTGGGGCCTTGCCGATATGGGGATCGTGGTCTTTGTCGTGGTCAAGCAGCTTCTGGTGCTGACCTATCTCACGGCCTACTTGGGTGTGCCCGTTGGCATCGCCGGTTTTGTAACAACGGCCGTCCTCGTCTTTGACATGATCACCGACCCGCTGGTGGGATATCTTTCGGACAAGACCAACAGCCGCTTTGGCCGCCGCGCACCGTGGATGTTTGTCGGCGTGCTGGTCATGGCTGCCGGAATGGTCGGTCTCTTCGCGGTGCCCGAGGGGATGGCGATGGGGGCCAATGTCGCCTGGGTCATCGGCTTTTTCGGCCTCGCGACGATCGGTTTTACGATGGTGGCCATCCCCTATGGCGCACAATCGGGCGAGATCACCCAAGATCCGAAGGAACGGTCGGCCATGACCGGCTGGCGCATGGGATTCGCAAGTGTGGGTATCCTGATCGGTGGTGCATTGATCCCGGGTCTTGCGGGATCAATGGGGTACGCAATGGCGGCGCTGGCCGTCTCGCCACTGATGATCGGCGCTGTCTGGCTGTCGCTCTGGTCCGTCCGCAAGGCACCGCGGATTGAAACTCCGGTTACCCAAAGCGCCTCGGGGATCATCGGGCTGGTGCTGGGCAACCGGGCCTTTGTGGTTCTGGTCGTGCTCTACGGGGTCATGACACTGGCCATTGCGATGATCACAGCAGGGCTGCCATTTGCGGCGCTTTATCTGATTGTCGATAGCGGCGATACGGCGCTTTCGGGGGCCGCCGCCGCCCTGACAACACTCAGCCTGTTGTTTGCCGCCTTCGTGGTCGGCTCGATCCTGAGCCAGGCCGTCTGGGTGCTGCTCTCGCATCGCATGGGCAAGGTCGGCGCACTTCTGCTGGGGCTGAGCCTTTATATCGTTCTGCTTTACGGGCTTTATACCGTGCTGCCGTCGGTCAACGTGACAGCGGTTGCGGGTATGTTTATTCTTGCGGGCATGACCAACGGTGCCTACCAGCAGATCCCTTGGGCGATCTATCCTGACCTGATGGATGTCACCCGTCGCGAAAGTGGTGCGGCCATTGAAGGGGCCTTTTCGGCAGTCTGGCTTTTTGGTCAGAAACTGGCCAATGCCGCAGCGCCTGCTGTGCTAGGACTGACCCTTGCTGCAGCAGGCTGGCGCGAAACGACCGATGGCACCGTCGCCCAGACAGACGAAGCGATTGCGACCCTGCAAATGGCGATCACGCTGATCCCTGCGGGCATTCTCTTTGTTGCGATCCTTGGTCTTGCAGTGATCTACCGCCCGATGGCGGCGCGCGCCCTTGCGTGACATCGCCACAGTCGCGGCCCAGATCGCCGCCTCCGAAGCGCAGGTCCCAAACCTGCGCGCCGGATGCGAAAAGCGGATCATCTGGGCGGGGGATGAAGCCAGCCGCACCGACTATGCTGTCCTCTTTATCCATGGCTTCTCGGCATCACCCGAGGAAATCCGCCCTTTGCCCGATCTGGTGGCGCAGGATCTTGGCGCCAATCTGCATTTCACCCGCCTGACCGGTCATGGACAGGACGGGCCTGCGATGGGGCGGGCCACGCTGGCGGCCTGGCGCGCGGATGTGGCCGAAGCGCTCGAGATTGCACAGACCATCGGCAAGCGTGTGATCGTGATCGGCTGTTCGACCGGCTGCACGCTGGCCACACTGGCCTTGGCCGAAGGCGCAAAGGCACATGCAATGGTGCATGTCTCGCCGAACTTCGGTCTCAGCAACCGGATCGCGCAGGCGCTTCTGGATATGCCACGGGCGGCGGACTGGTCACATTTCCTTGTCGGCCGCGAGCGCAAGTTCTCGGTGCAAAGCGAGGCCCATTCCGCCTATTGGACGCTGACATACCCCACCAAAGCCGTGCACGTGATGGCCGATACGGTGCGGGCGGCGACGGGTGCCGATCTGCAGGGGATTACCACACCGGCCCTGTTCTGTTTCAACGAGGCCGATCAGGTGGTCTCGGCCCGCGAGACGCGCAAGGTCATGGCGCGCTGGGGAGCTCCGGTGGACAGCTACCTCTTCCAGCAAGGCCCCGAGGACGACGAGATGGGGCATCTCATGGCCGGTGATATCTTCTCGCCGCGTCAGACCGGACCTGCGGTCGCGCGGATACTGGCTTGGCTGAAAGCATTGCCACAATCCTAGGGCTTGCCATTTGCGGCCGCAGCATCGGATACTGCCTCAAAGCCACACAGATGGCCGAGCAGTCCGAAAGGCACCTTGCCCATGTCACGTGAAACCCTCGTGATGATCCCGCCCGTGCTTTGCGATGCACGGGTGTTTTTCCCGCAGATCGAAGCCCTGTCACGTGACCATGCGGTCATGGTCGCTCCGGGCACATGCGGGGAAAGGATGGAAGAGATCGCAAGCCAGATGCTGAGCTGGACGCCTGCGAAGTTCTCGCTTCTGGGGGTTGGCTTTGGCGGTATGGTCGCAATGGAGATCTTGCGCCGCGCCCCTGAACGCATCACACGGTTTGCGCTGATCAGCACGACACCGCAAGCCGATACGCCCGAAACCGCAGCCGCGCGGGAACAGCACATCATCGCCGCACGTGCGGGACGGTTCGAAGACGTGCTGCAACATGAGATCAACTCGACATGGATGGGGCCTGCCACAGACAAACCCGCACTGGTCCGCCGTCTTACCGAAATGGGACGCGAGGTCGGGCCGGAGGCCTACATCAAACAGGCCCGCGCGATGCAGCGCCGCCGCGACCAGCAGGACGTCCTGCGCAAGATCACACAGCCAGCAGCCGTCATCTGCGGCAGCCATGACGGGCAATTCCAGATCAAGCGACATCAGTTTCTGGCAGAGTTGATCCCCAACGCGCGCCTCGAAGTGATCGAAGGGGCGGGCTATATGCCAACCATAGAACGACCCGAGGCGACCACCGATGCCCTGCACCGGTGGATCAGGATGCCATTGGTTCTCAGGTAGCGCTAGTTCAGCTTGACTACGTTGTCGGGCACAGTGCTTGTCGGTTCGGCGTTGGCGTCAATGAAATCGAGCACCAAAGGCCGGATATTGTTCCGCCAGCTTTTGCCAGCAAAAATCCCGTAGTGTCCAGCGCCGGGCTCAAGATGCGCCGCTTTCTTTTCAGCGGGCAGGCCAGTGAGCAGATCAAGCGCTGCAAGGCACTGACCGGGAGCCGAGATATCGTCATCCTCACCTTCGACGATCTTCACGGCGACGGTGGTGATCTTGCTGAAATCAACCTTATGGCCGGCAACAACGAAATCGTTGCGGGCAATCTCGCGGCCTTTGAAGATGCGTTCGACCGTCGACAGGTAGAACTCGGCGGTCATGTCCATCACGGCGAGATATTCGTCGTAGAAATCATTGTGGCGGTCATGCTCGGAAGCTTCGCCCTTGGCCACACGGATGATCTCGTCGCGGAAGGACGTTGTGTGCGTTTCAGCGTTCATCGAAATGAAGGATGCCAGTTGCAGCAGCCCCGGATAGACCAGACGACCAACACCGTCATACTTGAAACCGACGCGCTGGATCATGGTCTGTTCCAGCTGGCCCATCGTGACAGTGCGGCCGAAATCGGTGACTTCGGTATGGTTTGCCTCTGGGTCGACCGGCCCGCCAATCAGCGTCAGTGAACGGGGCTGGGCGGCTGGGTCCAGCTCGGCCAGATAGGCCGTTGCGGCAAGGGTCAGCGGCACGGGCTGACATACGGCGATGACATGCAGGTCAGGCCCGAGTGCGCGCATGAAATCCATCAGATAGAGTGTATAGTCCTCAATATCGAACTTGCCTGCACTGACCGGAATATCGCGGGCATTATGCCAGTCGGTGACATAGACATCGGCATCGGGCAGCAGACTGGTGACCGTCTTGCGCAGCAGCGTTGCATAGTGGCCTGACATCGGCGCAACCAGCATCACACGGCGCTTGCTTGGCTTGCGACCCTGCGCCGAAAAATGGATCAGATCGCCAAAAGGTTTTTCGACGACTGTTTCGACGACGACGGGGTGATCCTTGCCCTTGGGGCCGGCTATCGGAGGGATATTCCAGTCCGGTTTGACGACCATGCGCTCGAATGTGCGCTCGGTCACTTCGCCCCATGCCTTGAGCCAGTCGATGGCTGGATTTGCGCCCCAAGACATGATTGGATAGGAAGCATAAGCGCGTGCAGTTGCCCCGAGCCACTGGTTGGTATTTCGAATGGTTTCCATCAGGTCGTAGGTCATCATGTACTTCATATTCTCGAACTCCGATGGTATGGCACGCAAAAATGCTGCAGGTGCAGCATACACGTAGGAAAGCTAAGATGACAACAAATGATTTGGAGTCAACGGGGTCGGCAGGTCCCAATCTCGCAAAGCTGGAATCGAATCTCGTCAAGGTCGAGGAACTGACGCAACGTTTGCTCAAAGTCATGGGGCAGGGACGTCAGGTTGCCCCCGCTTTGCAGGGGCCGAGCCAGGAACTCTATATGAAGGCGGCGACTGCCTACATGACCGAAATGGTCAATAATCCGGCCAAACTGATCGAACACCAGATCGAATTCTGGGGCAAATCCGTCAAACACTTTGTTGAGGCACAACATCTTCTGGTGCAGGGCAAGCTTGAGCCTCCGAAGGATGAAACGCCTAAGGACCGCCGCTTTTCGCATGAGCTTTGGGAAACCAACCCCTACTTCAACTTCATCAAACAGCAGTATCTGATGAATGCCGAGGCCGTGAAACAGGCGGTTGAGGATATCGAAACGCTGGATTCGGAAGAAAAGAAGCGTTTGCGCTACTTCAGCCAGCAACTGGTCGATATGATCAGCCCTACGAATTTCTTGCCGACAAACCCCGAGGCGCTCGCCCTTGCCGCCGAAACCGAAGGTGAAAGCCTTGTGGCCGGTCTGGAAAACCTGATCGCGGACCTCGAAGCCAATGACGGCGATCTGGTGGTCACTCTGGCCGACAAGTCAGCCTTCCGTCTGGGCGAAAACCTGGCCACCACATCCGGTTCGGTCGTTTTCCGCAACCACATGTTCGAACTGATCCAATACGCGCCGAGCACCGAACAGGTCTACGAAACGCCGCTGCTGATCTTCCCACCGTGGATCAACAAATTCTACATCATGGATCTCAAGCCGCAGAACAGCCTTATCAAATGGGCGGTTGATCAGGGCTATACGGTCTTTGTGGTGTCCTGGGTGAACCCCGATGCCAGCTATCGCGAGACTTCGATGTCGGATTATGTCGAAGACGGTTATCTGACGGCAATGGCACAGGTGAAGAAGATCTGTGGTGTCAAAAAGATCAATGCGGTGGGCTACTGCATCGCGGGCACGACGCTGTCGCTGACTTTGGCGCTGATGAAGAAGCGCAAGGATACGACGGTCAATTCGGCGACCTTCTTTACCACGCTGACGGATTTCTCGGACCGTGGCGAAGTTGGCGTGTTTCTTGATGACGAGTTTGTCGACGGAATTGAACGCGAGGTCGAAGAAAACGGCATCCTCGACAGTTTCTTTATGTCGCGCACCTTCTCGTTCCTGCGGTCCAACGACCTCATCTATGGACCGGCGATCAAGAGCTACATGATGGGCAAGGCCCCACCAGCCTTTGATCTGCTTTATTGGAACGGGGACGGCACCAACTTGCCGGCCAAAATGTCGGTCGAATACCTGCGCGGCCTTTGCCAGCAGGACCGCTTTGCCAGCGACGGATTCGAGATTGCGGGCGAGACTGTCAGGCTAAAGGACGTGACGGTGCCGGTCTGTGCTGTGGCCTGCGAGACGGACCACATCGCGGCATGGAAAAGCAGCTACAACGGCGTGTCCAAGATGGGATCGAAGGACAAGACCTTTATCCTGTCGCAAAGCGGGCATATCGCGGGGATCATCAATCCGCCGTCCAAAAACAAATACGGTCATTACACCAATCCCGAAACGGGTCTGACGGCCGACGACTGGCGCGACTCGGCTGACTTTCACGAGGGATCGTGGTGGCCGCGCTGGGATGCATGGCTGTCGAAAAAGTCGGGCAAAAAAGTCACAGCCCGCACCCCCGGAAGCAAGGATTTCCCGATCCTCGCACCGGCGCCCGGCACTTATGTGATCGCTAAGTCCACATAAGAACTAGCATTTTTGGCATTGCAGCAATTTTAATGCTGCAATGCAGAAAAATACTTGAAATGCTGCGGCGCAGCATACATATTGGTGTCACAGGATAACAGCGGGCGCCTTTTCAAAACACCCCGCACCGAACACTGATTTGAAAGGCTGATACAATGGCTAAGACACAAGACTTCACCGCGATCTTCAAAGACATGACAGGCGCATTCCCTGTCGACACCAAAGCAATGGAAGTTCAGTTCAAGAACCAGACCGTTCTTGCTGAAAAAATGTCCGCAGTTGCACTGGACGCCGCTGGCAAATCTGCCGAAATCTCCGCCAAGTGGACACAGGACACGCTGGCCAAGATGGAAGCAATGTCCAAGGCAAAAGCAGAGCCTGCAGACTACGCAAAAGCCATGACCGACTTCGCATCGGCTCAGGCCGAAGCTGCTGCCGAGCACATGTCCGCTTTCGCTGAAATCGCGAAGAAGGTGCAGACACAGACCATGGAACTGGTTCTGGCCGCTGGCAAGGACATGTCCGAGGACATGACCAAAGCCGCAAAGAAGGCAACTGACGAAATGACAGCTGCTGCCAAGAAGGCAACTGCTGCTGCAAAGTAAGCTATTCCGAATAACACCCTGTCCTCCCTCAGGGTGCCAATTCGACAAAGACGGTCCGCATCCGCGGGCCGTCTTTTTGTTTCAAAGCTAGGACTTTCCTTTTTAGCAGGCGCGGCATAGTCTTCTCTGCACCGCAACACGTCTGGGGAGGACGACCCATGGCAGACACCGACAAGCCGCTCCTGATCAAGCGCTACGCGAGCCGCCGTTTGTACAATACCGAGACAAGCGACTACGTGACGCTCGAGGAT
>CAZOMZ010000069.1:0-8647 GCA_964581065.1 uncultured Loktanella sp.
TGCGTCTGATCCTCGATGACGAACCGGTGCGCGTGATGGCCAGCGCGGGCCAGTCGCTGAACCACCTCGACGAGCGGTATGACGGGCAGATGCCAGATATCTGGGACAACGGCTATGTTATCCTTGATTTCGCCAGGGGCGCGCGCGCCATGCTGGAGCTTTGCATGTTTGCCGAAGGCTCGAAATATCAGGAAGAGATCAGCGCGGTGGGACCAAAAGGCAAGATCGAGGCGCTGGTGCCCGGTCCGGGTCGGTTCTGGCCAAAGCTCTTGGGAGAACCACCGGTGCCCCAGATGATTATCTCACCCAGGGCACCAAAGGGGCCTTATGTCTCCGAAATTCCCGTTGATCCAACATTATTGGAAGCGGGGGATCACAACGGGTCGACCTTCTATCAACACCAGCGTTTTAACGCCGTGGTGCGCGGGGAAGCGAAAGTCGAGGTAACCCTGGCAGATGGGGCCAAGGCCGTCCGGATAGGTCTGGCCGCGCAGGAGAGCGCGCGGACAGGCCAGGCCGTCACGCTTTAACCGTTGGTGTTCTGGACATCGACGATCTCGAAGCAGTCGTCGCCTTCACATGTGACAAGCGAGGCTGGCACATAGATGGTGCCGGTCTGCGTCAGAAGGATATAGGTATCAGCTTGGAAACCGCCGAAGTCGCCGACGAGGGTGATACCCTGTTCCTTAAGTGTCAGCGCGATTTCTCCCGCACTGACACTCGTCGGAATAGACAGCCCTGTCGCTGCTACTATCAGGGCACTTACTAGGCCACGTACACTCATAACATTTACTCACTTACAAAACTCACTAACGCCCTTAGGCACGCTCAGTTGAGCAAGTCTGTGGTGGTCGTCAATGAAAATTTCAGAAATGCTTTCACTTTCTGCACAAAAAGACAGCATTTTTGAAATCTGTTCATATTTCGTTTATGAAATACGTTCTTTTCGAGAGCTTCTTTGACGAACACAAGTACAAGTTGTGTTTCCGATTCGAAACCAACCTGACGTTACGTCAATCTGATGCCACGGGTCCGCTGCGGGCTGACATGATTACCGGGCTGGCAAGAAAACGGATGGTCGCATCTTTACACGATCTGGATTATGACGCCGCAACTACTTCTAGGACGAACGAGTCAAATGGACATCAGACAGCACGCCAAGCTTTCCGTCGCTCCGATGATGGATTGGACAGACAGGCATTGTCGGTATCTGCACCGGCTGATGTCGCAGCACGTGCTGCTTTATACAGAGATGGTGACGGCCCCTGCGGTGGTGCATGGTGACCGTGACCGGCTGTTGGGCTTTGATCCCGCAGAACAGCCCGTGGCCTTGCAACTGGGGGGGTCCGATCCTGCGCAACTGGCAGAAGCCGCGCGGATTGCCGAAGCCTATGGCTATGCCGAGATCAACCTCAACTGTGGCTGCCCGTCCGACCGCGTGCAGTCGGGCAGCTTTGGTGCGGTGTTGATGGAGACGCCGGATGTCGTGGCCGACTGTGTGTCCGCCATGATCGATGCGGTGTCGGTTCCGGTGACGGTCAAATGCCGGATCGGGGTGGACGATCAGGACCCGACCGAGGTCTTGCCCGATTTTCTGGCGCGGGTTTCGGCGGCGGGTGTGGACCGCTTCAGCGTCCATGCGCGCAAAGCGTGGTTGCAGGGTCTCAGCCCCAAGGAGAACCGTGATATCCCGCCCTTGGACTATGATCTGGTGCTGCAAATGAAGGGGCTCTTTCCGCATCTTCATCTGTCGGTCAATGGCGGCATCGGGTCTCTGGACGAGGCCGAGGCCTTTCTGGCGCAGGGTCTGGACGGGGTCATGATCGGGCGGGCCGCCTATCACACGCCCGCGGATATTCTGCTTGCCGCTGATGCACGGATCTACGGCGATACCTCCGGCAATCGCACGGCAGAGGAGGTGGTGCACCTCATGCTGCCCTATATCGCAGACCACATTGCCAAAGGTGGAAAACTCGGCCAGATCACGCGGCATATGCTGGGGCTTTTTCAAGGGCGGGCTGGCGCGCGTGGTTGGCGCCGCTATCTGTCCGAGAATGCCCATCGGGACGGGGCAGGGCCCGAGGTGGTGCTTGCCGCTTTGGCACATGTAACGCAGGCCGCGGCCTGAGGGGACACAAATGGACGATATGATGCTGCTGGCCACGATGGCCGCTTTGTTGCTGGCGCTCGGGGCTTTTGCGGGTGTGCTGGCGGGCTTGCTGGGGGTTGGCGGCGGGATCGTGCTTGTGCCAGCGTTCTTCTATGTGTTCAGCGCGCTTGGTTTTGACAGCCCGCAACTGATGCAGCTGTGTCTGGGCACGTCGCTGGCGACGATTATTGTGACCTCTCTGCGGTCTGTCGCCGCCCACAACAAAAAGGGCGCGGTGGACTGGGAGATACTCAAGACTTGGGTCATCGGGATCGCCATCGGTGCCACGATCGGTGTGACGGTCGCCGCCTCATTGCGGTCTGAAGCCTTGCAGGCCATCTTTGGCATTCTGGCCGTGATCGTCGGGCTTTACATGACTTTCGGCAAATCCGCTTGGCGGCTGGCCGAGGAAATGCCCAAAGGCATCCTGCGCGCAATCCTGTCGCCTGTTCTTGGGTTCCTGTCGGTTCTGATGGGGATCGGTGGTGGATCGTTCGGCGTGCCGACGATGACGCTTTTCAACGTGCCGATCCATCGGGCTGTCGCAACAGCTGCAGGCTTTGGCGTGATCATCGCCGTGCCATCCGTCATTGGTTTCATGCTGGTCGATCTTGAGGTCGCGCCGCCATTCACTGTCGGCGCAGTCAACTTCCTTGCCTTTGGACTGATCGTTGCCATGACGCTGATCACGGCACCTTGGGGCGCTGCATTGGCGCACAAGCTGGATGCCGGACCGCTGAAGCGTATCTTCGGTATCTTCCTGATCCTTGTGGCGCTGAACATGCTGCGCAAGGCGCTGGGCTGGTGACAGCGGCGCTGGACAGGGACGGCTACACCGTCTTTGACCATGCGCCTGAGGTCGCTGACTGGGCCGCTGCGGCCTATGACGCCGGTGTTGCTGTGCTGGCAGGAGATGGCGAGCGCCGTCATGGTGCCACATGGTATGTCGGCGTGGATGCTTTGCCGAACGATGCAGACGGCAGTGTGGCGGGGGTGCCGCTGCGAGGGCCGTTTCTAGAGCATGTGACCGCTCCCGCAAGCTGGCATCAGGCGCAGTTGTCGGTCGTGTTCCCCGGCTACCCGCAACAAGATGCCGACGAAAGCGATGCCGCCCATCGCTATCGCAAGAACCGCGATGCGGCCCATGTTGACGGGCTGCTGCCAGAGGGCCCCGACAAACGCCGCCACCTGCGCGAACCGCATGGGTTTATTCTGGGGTTGCCGCTGAACAACTGCACCGCAAGCCCTTTGGTTGTCTGGAAAGGCAGTCACCACATCATGCGCGAGACCTTCGCCACCGCCTTTGCCGGGGTGTCCCCTGACGACTGGGGTGATGTTGATGTCACCGGGGTCTATCAGGACGCCCGCCGCATGGTCTTTGAGACCTGCGAAAGGGCCGAAGTTCACGCAGCACCGGGGCAGGCGATCCTGCTTGACCGCCATGTGTTGCACGGTGTGGCGCCTTGGGGGGACGGGCAGGGGCGGATGCGGATGATCGCCTATTTCCGACCGCTGATCCCCTATTCAGACTGGCTGTGATCAGCGCGGTTTGCGCAGATTGTAGTCTTTCAGCGATTTGCCCGCCTCGTCGACAAAGAGACTGGGAAGAACCCGCAAACTGTCGATCTGGTCGACGCGCAGGTCGTCAAATTCGCGCGACGTCTCGCACCAGACCACACATGTCCAAAGCCGTCCCCAGTAATCAAGTTGCAGAGGTCGCACAGTGCGGGTTGTGCCGCCGATCACAACGTCCAGTTTCTGACGCGTCCGCATGGCCTGGCGCAGCACGGGGAGATGCTGGAAACCGCGGGCCGCGTCGGCAAAGGGGTAGATCGCAAAGCCGCTGCCTTGTGGCGCGCGACTGCGGTCCTCTGGTGTGACCGCGTCAAGCTTGGCCAGCAGCGCCTTGGCGGCATTGGACAGTTCGGTATCGTCGCTGGATCCCACTGCTGTCAGGCCGATGTGCAGCGCCTCCATCTCGGTCATTGTCAGGTTGAGCGGGGGCAGGGTGATCGCGGCCGTCACGCGATAGCCGATCCCGCGTTCGCCCTCGATGGGAACGCCCGAGGCAGCGAGTGTCTCCATATCGCGGTAGATGCTGCGCAGGGAGACGCCGGTGGCCGCCGCAAGGTCGGCGGCCTTGTGCAAAGTGCCGTCGCGCAGGATCTGCACAAGTTGCATCAGTCTGTCGGCGCGGCGCATGTGATTCCCCCCTTTTTCACGGTAGTTTTGCCAATTTTCTGGCAACTGACAACTTTTTGGCACAAGTATCGAGAAACCCTTGTAAAAAAGGGCTCTCCGGCACGCAAATTTGCGTTTTCACGCTTCCCATACCCCTGCTGCGGCCCTATTTGTCTGGTCAGAATGTTGAATCGCAGGCGGGCGCGTCCCGCAAAAGGAGAGAGAGATGCTCAACAATATCGGCCTTCCCGGTCTGCTTTTGATCGCCGTTGTGGTCCTCGTCCTGTTCGGCCGCGGCAAGATTTCCAGCCTCATGGGCGAAGTCGGCAAAGGTATCACCGCGTTCAAGCGCGGCGTCGATGACGGCAAAAAAGAGATCGAAGAAAGCATGGCAGACGCCAAAGACGTCACCCCTGCCGAAGACAAAGACAAAGTCTGATAGCAACCCAGCCCCCAGTTTAAGGGAAACCAGCGATGTTTGGCCTCGGCGCAAGCGAAATGGTGGTGATCGGCATTGTGGCCCTGATCGTGATCGGACCGAAGGACTTTCCGGCCTTGTTCCGCACAATGGGCCAGTTCACCGGCAAGGCCCGCATGATGGCGCGCGAGTTCAGCCGCGCCATGGATCAGGCGGCTAATGAAGCGGGCGTCAAGGACATCTCGAAGTCGATCAATGCTGCGGCCAACCCAACGAAATTCGGCACCGACAAGCTGAAAGAGGCGACGGGTATCACCAAGGGCCCTGCCACACAGGCGCTTTCCGAAGAACGGCAGGCCGCCAAGGAAAAGATGAGCAAGGCGATGGCCGACGCCGCATTGAAACGGCAGGCGCGCGAGGCGGAAGAGGCTGCCGCAACCGAAGCAGCAGCTGACGCCGAACTGGAGCTGCCGCCCGAGCCCGAACCAGCGCCCGAACCCGAGAAGAAACCATGAGCACCCAAGACGAGATCGAAGACAGCGCGGCCCCGTTGATTGAACATCTGGCCGAGCTGCGCACGCGTCTGATCTACTCGGTGATCGCGTTTCTGGTTGCGATGGTCTTGTGTTTTTCCTTTGGCAGCGCGCTTTTGGATTTCCTGCTCGGGCCGATTGAAAAAACCATGCGTGATCTGGGGAACCCCAACCCTGTCATGCAGTATACGGCGCCTCAGGAATACTTTTTCACGCTGATCCGCATCTCCGTTGTGGGCGGACTGGCGCTGTCATTCCCTGTGATCGCGTTCCAACTGTGGCGCTTTGTAGCGCCCGGACTTTACCGCAAGGAAAAGGACGCGTTTCTGCCGTTCATCATTTCCTCGCCTGTGCTGTTCTTGCTGGGCGCTGCCTTTGCCCATTACATCGTTGTGCCTCTGGCAATGGCCTTCTTTCTTGGTTTTGCGGACCTGCCATCTTTTGTCACCGCGCTGATGAACGACGCTGTCACGCCGCCGCCGGGAACAGAGCTGTTGCCAACAGCAGGAGGCAGTCTCGCCCTGCCGCCCGCTGTCGTGCCGGAAACGGATACCGGCGTGGACATTGTCTTTAATGGCAAGGTCAACGAGACGCTGGATATCACGCTCAAAATGATCGTGGCCTTTGGCATCTGTTTCCAGTTGCCGGTATTGCTGACGCTGATGGGGTCGGCTGGTCTGGCCAGTTCGCGCGGTCTGCGCGGCACGCGGAAATACGCAGTGGTGGGTATTCTGATTGTCGCCGCATTGGTGACACCGCCTGATGTCGTCACCCAGATCATTCTTTTTGTGGTGGTTTTTGGCCTCTACGAAATCTCGATCCATCTGGTCGCTGCAGTCGAACGCAAAAAGGACCGGCAGGCCCGTGCGGACGGTGTGATCGGTGAGGGCGAAAGCCTCTTTGATATCGACGATGATGATCTCGACGCCGAGGAGCCTGCCGAAGGATCCAAATCGTGAGCGACCGCGAACTGCGCAGGATTGCCGACGCGCTTGAGCGTCTGCGCCCTGCACCGCAGCCGGCACCTGATTTCAGCAGCGCTGCGGCCTTTGTCTGGCACACTGACCCTGACCGGTTGGAACCTGTGCAGAAGGTCAATCGCGTGGATGTCGGGCTCTTGGTAGGCGTGGACCGGTCGCGCGATACATTGATGGCAAACACCGCGCAGTTTGCGGCGGGGCTGCCTGCGAACAACGCCCTGCTGTGGGGCGCGCGCGGCATGGGAAAATCTAGCCTTGTCAAAGCTGTGCATGGCGCACTTCATTTGAAATATCCCACTTTGAAGGTCATCGAGGTCCAGCGCGAAGACTTGCCGAGTATCGGTCGTTGCCTGAACCTGCTGAGGGCGGCACAGGATCACCGTTTTATCATGTTCTGCGATGATCTGTCCTTTAGACATGATGATGCCCATTACAAGTCGCTCATGCCGCGCGACATGATCGAGAATGAACGCTCCTCGGCGATTTCGCCTTCGGAAGCGGTCGAGGAAAAGGTCTCTCTCTCAGACCGTTTCGGGCTCTGGCTGGGTTTCCATCCCTGCGATCAGGACGAATACCTCGCGATGATCCGCGGGTATTGTGACGCTTACGGGGTCGAGATTGATGATGCCACACTGCGGGCAGAGGCGATTGAGTGGCAGGCGACACGCGGCAGCAGGTCCGGCCGCGTGGCGTGGCAGTACTTCACCGATCTTGCGGGCCGCAAGGGCGTATCGCTGTCCTGATCAGGGCAGATAGTCCGACGGATCAAGGCTTTGCAGACCGCGCCGAACCTCAAAGTGCAGGAAGCTGGGGTTCCCTGAACGGACCTTGGCGATGACCTGACCCTGACTGACGCTATCGTCTTTCGAGACTGTCAGCCCTTCAAGCTGCGTATAGACCGTCAGCAATCCGTCGCTGTGTTTGATCACGACAATGCCGCCACCGCTGGTGTCGGTGGTGACGGCTGCGACCGTACCAGCACCCGCAGCCCGCACGTCGGCACCGGCCTGAGCGCCGATATCAATGCCTTCGTTCGAACCGGGAGAGTAAGCGCGGATGATCGACCCTTGCAGCGGCATTGTGAAGCGCGCGCTGCTGCTGGCCGGAGCTGGTGCCGCACCGAGATCCGGTGTGGCAGGTGCTGCAACGGCTGCGGCCGGTGCTGTGGCTGTTGCAGGATCAGGCAATGGTGTCGCAGCACTTGGCGGCACGGGAGTGGCACTGCCAGCGCCCGGGGCGGATACCTGCGCGGGCGGGGTGGCGCCAGCCTGCGGGATCAGCAGGAACTGGCCCTCGCGGATTGTGAACTCGGAATCCAGCCCGTTCCATTCGGCAATGGCGGTCACAGGCACATTGTAGAGCCGCGAAAGCGAGAAGACCGTTTCACCGCGGACTACCTGATGGCGGATCGGCTCGGTTCCGCGCTGCACATTGGCGGCAGGTGCGGGTGCCGGTGCTGCTGCGGTTGTCGAGGAAGACGCATTCGCATCGGCGCGGTCAAGCGCACTGGTTGCGATGGCAGTCACATCAAGCGGCTGGATCGGTCCGGTGCTGATGGCACCTGTCGCGGGTGACGGTTCGGCGACACGGGCCGGCAGGGCGACGATCTCTCCCTGACGCAGGATCACGTCGGGATCGATACCGTTGTAATCTGCCAGAGTCTGCGCATCCACGCCGAGGCGGATCGCGATACCGCGGATCGTATCGTTCTGGCGTGCCACAACGACCTGATAATTGGGATAAGAGATGACACCACGATCATCCGGCCGCGGACGCCCCGGCAGCGACTGCACCGCCGAAGTCGTGTCGAACCCGTTGCCAAGGTCACGAAGGTCAAAATCGAAATCACCACAAGCTGTCAGCGCGACAAGCGCGACACCTGTGAACAAAACGCGTTTGATTGGCTTCTGCCCGATTGCCATTCTACCGCTCCTCTATTTTTGCCAAAGCACCCCTTGTCTGCGGGGCTGCCCTTATTTTGTGGGCAGTTTACTCTTGTCCGAGGCCTTCAAGCAAGGGCACAAACCGGACGCTGCGCAATTCGTCATATTCCAGACCGGTTTCGGTGCGCTGCACGCGGATCAGGCTTTGCACCGCGTCTGATTGGCCGACCGGCAAAACCATGATGCCACCCACCTTGAGCTGCGCCAAAAGCGGACCCGGCGGATCTTCGGCGGCGGCGGTCACAAGGATGCGGTCAAAGGGGGCCTGCTCTTCGAAGCCATGGCTGCCGTCGGCGGTGAAGGTTGTGATGTTGGTGATGTCATTGGCCTCAAAGACTGTCCGGGCGGCTTGCACCAGCCTGCGGTAGCGATCGACTGTATAGACACGGCGGGCCAGCTTGCTGAGGATTGCGGCCTGATAGCCCGATCCGGTGCCGATCTCG
>CAZOMZ010000070.1:0-8515 GCA_964581065.1 uncultured Loktanella sp.
GAGATGCCTTCGGGCAACCGTCTGATCCTGCTGTCCGAAGGCCGCCTGCTGAACCTCGGCAATGCCACCGGGCACCCGTCCTTTGTGATGTCCGCGTCTTTCACCAATCAGGTTCTGGCGCAGATGGAACTGTGGAACCACGGCGAGAAATACGCCGTTGGCGTTCACATCCTGCCCAAGCATCTGGATGAAAAAGTTGCGCGCCTGCATCTCAAGCGGATCGGCGTCAAACTGACCGAACTGAAGAAAGAACAGGCCGACTATATCGGCGTCACGGTCGAGGGCCCCTTCAAGCCCGAGCATTACCGGTACTAACCCGCGATGCGGCATGGCCGACGCCAGCAGATGGCCGAAACCGATGCCGCACGCGCAGACCGCAAGCGAACGCGCAGCCTTGCCCTGTTCAGTGGCTTGGCTGCGTTTTGTTTTGCGGCGGGGCTGGCCTACGGCAGCTACCTTTTGTTGACCCACCCGGACACGCCGCTTCCCCGTGCCTGGAACCCGGTGCAACCGCTGGCGGTTGCCGATCCGGTGACGCCGGTGACGGGGTGGAAGCTGGCCCGCACTACCGCAGACGAGTCCCTTTGCGTCGCGGCGCTGGGTGCCGCGGCACAGGTCCGGCAAATGGCGCCACTGACCGAAACCGAAGCCTGTTTCATTGCAGATCGCGTCTCGCTGGCTCAGGTCGGTCGGGCCAGTCTGGCCACTGTCGAAACAAGTTGCGCCACTGCTCTGCGTCTCGCCATGTGGGAGAGACACAGCGTGCAGCCGGCAGCCCTGGACCTGCTGGGGCAAGACGTGCGCGCCATTGCCCATCTGGGCAGCTATAGTTGCCGTCCGATGCGGACCGGCAGCGGGTTGTCTGAAAGGATGAGCACCCATGCCACCGCCAGTGCGATCGATATCTCGGGGTTCAGGCTTGCAGACGGTCAGCAGATTCGGCTGTTGACCGACTGGCAGGGAGATGACGAAACGGCCACCTTTCTCAGACGAGTCAGAGATGGGGCTTGTGACTGGTTCGGATTGACACTTTCACCCGATTTCAACCGCTTGCATGCCGACCATTTCCATTTGCAGACGAACGGTTGGGGCGGTTGCCGTTAGCGGTGTTTTGCCGCTGCGGGGGAAAGACGGCTGCACCTTCCCCTTTTTTCTTTACCTGTGCTTGTTTGACACTTTAACGTGCGCTTAACGCGGCCGCAGAGGTCGCGTCGTGCACAACAACTTTAACAACGGGGACACATTTATGGGTAAGCGCGACGATTTGATTGCCAAATATGCAGACGATCTGAAGAACAAGTGCGGGATGACACCGGACATGGACCTTCTGACCAAAGTCACTATCGGCTGCGGCCCTGCGATCTACAACGCAGACGCATCGACAGTCGCTGGTAGTCAGGCGGGTGAGATTGAGACCGTCAAGAACAACTTCCTGATCAAGAAGCTGGGACTGAAGGATGGCCCTGAACTTGATGCCGCAATCACATCGGTGCTGAACACCTATGGCCAGTCCGAGCGCAACAAGTATCGCGCCGTTGTCTACTACATGCTGACAAAGCATTTCGGCAAAGAAGCCGTCTACGGCTGATATTCATCTGATCGAACCAAAGCGCCCGCTGTTTCAGCGGGCGTTTTGCGTTGTGTGACTGGGATAGGTCAGAACCCGAAAGACCGGTCCAGCTTTAGCCAAGTGCCGTCAGGACAAGGCCGATGATCGTGGCGGCTGCGGTCGCATAGCCCCCGTCGATGACGGCCAGTTTCCACGGTCGGTCCGAATAGCCTGTGTTGATAAATATCCACGGGGTAATGAAGAACAGGCCGATCCCGAGGCCCGAGACAAAGCCCTTGCCCACCGTATCAATCCCCGACAGCTGAAAGCTGTGCCGCATCATCCCGGCAACCAGCAGGATGCATACAAACGATACGATGTAAGGGACCGGATTATTGCCGTTGACCGGCTTGCCGTCAGCGCCGACCGTGATCCCGGCGGCCTCCATCCAAGGCTTTGACAGCACCATATAGTAGACGGCACCGAACACGAATGCAGCGACAGCTGCGATGACGACAACGAATAGTCCCATGATTTTTCCCCCAGGCTGTTCTTTGGCCAGTATTGGCCGAAAACCACAAGCAGGCTAGGGGGTCGTTGCACCCATCTTGCAGATCAACGCCCACTCTGCATCTGTGACAGGTTGCACGGACAAGCGCGAGTTCTTGACCAGCACCATGTCGGCAAGCTCTGGTTCTGCCTTGATGGCATCAAGGCTTACAGGCTTTTCAAAGGGTCGCACGGCGCGGATATCGACACAGTCCCAACGCTCATCGTCGGTGGTGCTGTCAGGATGTGATTCAGCACAGACTTCGACAATCCCCACAATCTCGAGGCCGGAGCGAGAGTGATAGAAGAAGCCTTTGTCGCCCAGCTTCATCGCGCGCATGTTGTTGCGGGCCTGATAGTTGCGCACGCCGTTCCATTCCTCGCCCGCGGCACCCTTGGCGACCTGCGCGTCCCAGCCCCAGACGTCAGGTTCCGATTTGAACAGCCAGTAGGCCATCAGCCGATCACCTTTTTCCATGCGCGCAGTGTGACGTCGCTGAAAAGTCCGGCCTTTGCATAGGGATCATTCTCGGCCCAAGCCTGTGCGGCGGCCATATCCTCGACCTCCAGCACGATGAGTGAACCGCACATCTGCCCTTCATCGTCGAGAACGGGGCCAGCCATCTCGACCACACCGGTCTCGGCGATATAGGCAAGGTGTGCTTCGCGGTTGTCGAGGCGGGTCTGCAACGCGCCGGGTTTGTCTTTGGTCATCAGTGCAAAGCGCATCTATTCTTCCTTCAATGGGCGTGAGAGCAGCGTATTCAGCGCTGCGAAAACATCGGTCTTGCCGTCTGCCAGATCCGCTACAACGGCCGAGATCGGCATGTCAATTCCGCGCTCTTGCGCCAGTTTGCGGACGGCACGGGCCGTTGCGACACCTTCGACGGTGGTGGAGGCGTCAAAGGCTTTCCCTTCGCCCAATGCCAACCCGAAGCGGTAGTTGCGCGATTGTGGGGAGGTGCAGGTCAGCACCAGATCGCCGAAACCCGACAACCCTGCCAGCGTGTCGGCCTGACCGCCCAGCGCCAGCGCCAGCCGCTGCATCTCGGGAAAGCCGCGGGTGATCAGTGCAGCACGGGCACTTTCGCCCAGACCGGCGCCAATCGCGATCCCCGAGGCAATCGCCATCACATTCTTGAGCGCGCCGCCCAGTTCGGCACCGACGGTGTCTGTTGTGCGATAAAGCCGCAGGCTGGTCGTTGACAAAGCGGTCTGGAGGATCGCGCCGTGGTCTTCGTCAGCGCAGGCAAGTGTGAGGGCGGTCGGCAATCCGCGTGCAATATCGGCGGCAAAGCTGGGGCCTGTCAGGATCGCAGCGGTCGCATCCGGCACCAGATCGCGGATCGAAGTCGCCGGCCCCGTCATGCGGGTCAGGTCGATGCCCTTGCAGCAGGCGACAAGGTATTTTCCGCCGAGAGCTTCCCCGTGCTCGGTCAGAAAGTCCCGCAAGGTCTGCGCGGGGATCGACAGCAGAATCGTGTCGCAGGCAAAAAGCGCGTCCAGATCGGTTG
Organism: uncultured Loktanella sp.; assembly: GCA_964581065.1. Taxonomy (GTDB): domain Bacteria; phylum Pseudomonadota; class Alphaproteobacteria; order Rhodobacterales; family Rhodobacteraceae; genus Yoonia. The sequence goes on from CAZOMZ010000070.1 coordinate 3,613, forward strand.
TCGCTTCCACCCCATAAGGTAGCGTCACTCCCGGCAGGCGGTCGTTGGTGCGCGTGGTCGTCATTTGGTCCACTGCTGCCGCGCTGCGCGCCCAAAGCTGCACCTTGTTGCCATCGAGAGCCAACGCAACAGCGAGTGCCGTTCCGAATGCGCCGCCGCCTGCTATGCCGATCTTCATGCCTTGGCTCCCTTCTTGCCCGATCCCAGCATCGGTGCGGCGCGCTGGTCAAGCGGCCATCGCGGGCGCGCCGACAGGGTCAGGTCGTCGGTCCGGCCCGCTTGCAGTTGCACCTGTCCGGCATAGGCGATCATGGCGGCATTGTCCGTGCAAAGGCGCAGTGGCGGCGCGACAAACCGGACGCCCCGCGCTGCACAAAGGTCCATCAGGCCCGTGCGAATTGTGCCATTGGCCGCAACGCCACCCGCAATGGCAAAGCCGGGGTCAGCAGGTTTCATGGCAAGGTAGATGTCCAGCGCGCGGCGCGTCTTTTCAATCAGCACGTCAGCGACTGCCGCTTGAAAGCTCGCGGCAAGATCGGATTGGTCGGCTTGCGTCAGCCCGCCGTTCTCGGCCACGACTGCATCGCGGGCCCGCAGGATTGCGGTCTTGAGCCCCGAGAAGGACATATCGCACCCTTCCTGATTCAACAGCGGGCGAGGAAAGGCAAAACGGGTCGGATCGCCGGTTTCCGCGCTCGCTTCGACCGAAGGTCCACCCGGTTGCCGCAGACCGAGAAGGCGCGCGGTCTTGTCGAATGCCTCGCCGGGCGCGTCATCGATGGTCCCGCCGATGCGCTTGAACCTGTCAAACCCCTCGACGATCAGAAACTGGCAATGCCCACCCGAAACCAGCAGCATCAGATAGGGAAAGGCGATGCTGTCGGTCAGGCGCGGGGTCAGGGCATGGCCCGCAAGATGGTTCACGCCGACCAGTGGCAGGCCCGTTGCAGCCGCAAGACCTTTGGCGCACATCACGCCGGACAGGACACCGCCGATCAATCCGGGCCCTGCTGTCACGGCGATGCCGTCAATTTGTGAGAGCGACAGACCCGCTGCAACCAGTGCCTCTTCGACGCAGAGGTCCAGCTTTTCGGCATGCGCGCGCGCCGCGATTTCGGGGACCACGCCGCCAAAATCAGCGTGCAGCGCAGTCTGCCCATAAACGACAGAGGCCAGCACTTCGTGACCACGCACAACGGCGGCTGCGGTATCATCGCAGCTGCTTTCAATGCCGAGAATGGTCAGGCTGTCGCTCATCAGAGCTCCGGTTGCGCGTTTCTGTCTCGCAGGTAACACTGCACAGACGCGCAAACAATGGTGCCCCGATGACGCCTACCCTACTTCTTACCCGACCGGATGGCCGGAACGCGTCATTTGCGGATGCGGTTCAGGCCGCGTGGCAGGGCCCGCTCGAGGTGGTTTCGTCGCCGCTTTTGTCGATTTCATTCGCCGCTGTGGCAGCACCGGACGCGGAGGCATTGATATTCACTTCCGTCAACGGTGTGCAGGCGGCGACACCTCTGGGGCTTGCACCCGGAATGACAGCATGGTGCGTCGGTGACAGGACCGCTGATGCAGCCAAGGAGGCCGGATTCGTGCCCGTGACCGGGCCAGGCGATGCCGATGGACTGGTCCGACATATCATTTCTGCTCGCCCTGCAGGCACGCTTGCCCATATTCGTGGCAGGCATACGCGCGGCGACATCGCCGACAAGCTGAATGCCGCGGGTCTGGTCTGCGAAGACGTTGTCGCATACGATCAGCTACCCTGTGCGTTGAATGCGGCAGCCCGCACTGCCCTGTCGGCAAAATTTCCTGTGGTCGCCCCCCTGTTTTCACCGCGAACGGCGACCATATTGATGCAGCAGGGGCCTTTCCTAGCGCCGGTCCATGTCATCGCGATGAGCGGGGCTGTCAAAGAGGCTGCTACGGTTATGCCTTTGGCCGGGCTCTCGGTGGCGGCCACGCCAGACGCCAATAGCATGGTCAAGGCGGTTGTCGCGACGCTTGGTGTTTTGGGAACCAAAACAGGCTAGTGGCAGTTTGCTTGAGGGTCCCCCAAGGGCGGGCTAGTCTTATGCATCGGGTGCCGGACAGGCGCCGGATGATGCTGAAAGGGTGAAAACGTGGCAAAACAGCCAAGCAAGGGCCGCAAGGCATCGCAACAGTCAGGCAAAACGCCGAATGGCGGCACTGCGGCAGCCGAATCGGCTGAGGCGCAAATGCAGCATGTTGATGCGATTCCACCCGAAGTTCACAGCCAGACAGTAGAAGAAACTCCAGCCGAACCTCAGGCAACCGCTGCGATGGATGTCCCCGAGACCCTGCCCGAGAGGCCTGCAGAGCCCGTCTCGCATGCGGAAACGACGCCAAAAACTCAACCTGTTGCCCGCAGTTCGGGCAACGGGGGGTTCCTGCCTTTGACTCTGGGCGGTTTGCTGGCTGGTGTCATCGGTTATGCGGTTGCCACCTTCACGGCTCCTGCGGGCGACGACAGCGCAACGGTTCAACTGGCCCAGCAATCAGCCGCAATCGCCGCGCTTGAAAACCGCATCTCCAGTTTGCCTGCCCCCGATACCAGCGCGCTTGAGGCTGAGGTCGCTGCACAGCTTGAAAGCCTGACTGCCAACCTGTCGGATATCACCGCGCGGATCGATGCGCTTGAAGCCCGCCCGGACGTGATTGTCGCGGGCGATTCCGATGCGGGGGCGGCCGTTGCTGCCGATGTCGATGCCCTGCGGGCCCAGCTTGCCGAAATGGCGCAGGCTGCGCAGACCGAGCTTGACGCGGCGCGCGCCGCCGCCGCCGAGATCGAAGAGAATGCCGCGAGTGCAGCGCGCAATGCGGCTGCGCGGGCGGCCCTTGCGCGGGTGCAGACCGCTCTTGAAAGCGGTGCGCCAATCGGCGCGGCGCTTGGCGATCTGGAAGCCGCAACCGGAGAAAGCGCACCCGCCGAACTGCTGGCTGCCGAAGACGGCGTACCGACCCTGCCGGCCCTGCAAGACAGCTTCCCCGAAGCAGCCCGTGCGGCATTGGCGACCGCCCGCCGTGAAGGCGTGGCCGGCGAGGAAACCACCGGACTGGGTGCGTTCCTGCGCAACCAGTTCGATGTCCGCTCGACCGCGCCTCGCGATGGCGATGATGCTGATGCTGTGCTCTCCCGTGCAGAAGCGGCCTTACGTGCGGGCCGTCTGTCCGATACACTGGCCGAGCTTTCCGCCCTGCCCGAAGTTGCCCGCGCCGAGATGTCCGACTGGCTCGCGCAGGCCGAGACGCGCGCTGCGGCCGTGACAGCCGTCGATGTTCTTTCCACTTCCCTGTCCGAAAACTGAAGGCGAACAACATGCTTTGGTCCTTGATTAAAATCCTCGCATTTGTCGCTGCGATCACTGCGCTCACCTATGGTGGCACGCAGCTGATGGAGGTTGACGGCGGTGCAACTGTTGATGTTGCGGGGCAGGAGTTCACGCTCAGCCCGCTGGAAATGGTTTTCGCGTTCGGTGCGCTGATCCTGTTTGTCTGGCTGGGTTTGAAGCTGGCTGCCCTGTTGGTCGCGACGTTCAAGTTCCTCAATGGCGACGAGACCGCGATCTCGCGCTATTTCGACCGCAACCGCGAACGCAAGGGATATGAGGCGCTGAGCGAGGGCATGATGGCACTGGCATCCGGCGAAGGGCATCTGGCACTCACCAAGGCTGCCCGTGCTGAAAAATACCTGCAACAGCCGCAACTGACGAACCTGCTGACGGCACAAGCCGCCGAGATGACGGGCGACCGCAAGACGGCGGAAGAGACCTACAAAAAACTGCTGGCGGATTCCAAGACCCGCTTTGTCGGGGTCCGCGGAATCATGAAACAGAAGCTGTCCGAGGGGAATACGGACCTTGCTCTTGAACTGGCAAAGAAAGCCTTTGCGCTGAAGCCCAAGCACGAAGAAACGCAGGATGTCCTTCTGCGCCTTCAGGCAGAAAAGGCTGACTGGTCCGGCGCTCGCAAGACCTTGGGCGCGAAGCTGAAGTCCGGCAGCCTGCCGCGCGATGTCCACAAACGCCGCGATGCCGTGCTGGCCTTGTCCGAAGCGCGTGATGTGCTGGATGAAGGCAAGACAATCGAAGCACGCGAAACCGCCATTCAGGCGAACCGCCTGTCGCCTGACCTTATTCCGGCAGCGATCATGGCCGCACAGGGCTATATCGCGGAAGGCAACAGCCGCTATGCAACCCGTGTCTTGACCAAGGCGTGGACGGCGCAGCCGCATCCTGACCTCGCAGGTGCATTTGCCGAAATCGCACCGGATGAAACTGCCGCCGAGCGCGTCAAGCGGTTCGCAGTGCTGACCAAGACCACACCCGATCACCCCGAAACCAAGATGCTCATGGCCGAGCTTCAAATCGCTGCCGAAGATTTCCCCGCCGCCCGCCGTGCGCTGGGCGATCTTGTCGAGGTTTCCCCAACTGCGCGCGTTCTGACGTTGATGGCTGCGATCGAACGCGGCGAAGGCGCCGACGACTCTGTTGTGCGTGGCTGGCTGACCCGGGCGTTGACTGCGCCGCGCGGACCCCAGTGGATTTGCGACAACTGCCAGCATATTCACGCAAGCTGGGGCCCGACCTGCAACAACTGCGGCTCTTTCGATACACTCTCATGGCGCGCTCCTGCTGAAAACGAGGTCGCCATGCCGGTTGGCACCGAAATGCTTCCGCTGATCGTGGGTCAGACCGCGCAGGCGAACATCGTTCCGGCAGAGGTTGTCGATGTCGAAGAACCGGAATCTGTCTCGGAACAAGAAGCAACCGACGAAAAGAAATAGCCCTTTTCCAAGGAAAACCGCGGTGCTATGAGAGCGCCGGTTGGCCGCTGTAGCTCAGCTGGTAGAGCACGTCATTCGTAATGATGGGGTCGG
>CAZOMZ010000071.1:0-8486 GCA_964581065.1 uncultured Loktanella sp.
GTCTTTGCCATCAAGGCCGCTCTTGTGCCGCTGCACTTCTGGCTGCCCTCCAGCTATGCCGAGGCCCCTGCCCCCGTCGCGGCCCTTTTTGCCATCATGACCAAGGTTGGTGCTTACGCGATCATTCGCGTCTATACGATGATCTTCCCTACCGATCTGGCGGCTACATCGGGCTTGCATGATGTCTGGCTCCTGCCGATTGCGCTGCTGTCTCTGGCGGTGGGCATGGTCGGGGTGCTGGCGGCCAAAAAGTTCGACCGGCTGATCACCTTTTCGATTATCGGCTCAATGGGCATGGTGATCGTCGCTGTGGCACTTTTCACCGAAGCCGGAATCGCGGCAGCGCTGTATTACATGATCCACTCGACCCTTGCGGCGGCAGCACTTTTCCTGATCGTCGATCTGGTCCGCGCGAGCCGCAAAGACCTGGCGCTTGAGGCGCAACCGCCTATTGCAGGTGCAGTGCCCATTTCAGGCCTTTTCTTTATTGCGGCAATCGCAATGGCGGGCCTGCCACCGCTGTCTGGCTTTCTTGGCAAACTTCTGGTCCTTGAGGCCGCGTTTACATCCGAGCGGATGGTCTGGGTCTGGTCCGTTGTTCTGATCACCAGCCTTGTGAGCATCGTGGGGTTTGCCCGCGCTGGCAGCACCTTGTTCTGGAAGGCCAAGGCTGTCCCCGTCCCGGAGGATGCGCCCGCGCATGCCGAACCTGCCACCATGTCCTATGTGGCCGTCGGGTCTCTGGTCCTGCTCCTGGCATTGCACACCGTCTTTGCCGGACAGGTCCACACCTATACCACCAAGGTTGCAGCACAGCTGTTTGCCCCCGATCCCTATATCGCCATCGTGCTGGAAACCCCCGGCAAGCTGAGCGACGGATCGAAAGCGGAGGATCACTAGATGAGACGCGCCTACAACTGGCTGATCCCGCACCCATTGCTGACACTGATCCTGACGATCACATGGGTGCTTTTGCAGAACGAACTGTCCGCCGGCATGTTGGTCTTCGGGTTTATCCTGGGGATTCTGATCCCTTGGGCGACGTCTGTCTGGTGGCCTGATACACCCAAGAGCTTTCACCCGTTTCGCATGGTCAGCTACAGCTTTGTGGTGGTCTGGGACATCATCATCGCCAACATTCAGGTGGCGTGGATTGTGCTGACAGTGCCCGCCAACAAGCTCAAACCGGCGTGGATTGTCGTGCCGCTGCGCCTCAAACAGCCCGAGGCGATTACGATGCTGGCCGGAACGATCACCCTGACACCGGGCACCGTCTCTGCCGATCTGTCGGATCAGGGCAGCTGCCTCTTGGTCCATGTGCTGCACACCGATGATCCCGAAGCAATCCGCGCCGACATCATCAACCGCTACGAGAGCCGCCTGCTGGAGATTTTCGCATGATCCTCGCAACGCAAGTCCTCAACATCGCTATCGCGATCAGCTTTCTGTCACTGGCCATCGGTCAGGTCATGGCGATGGTCCGGCTCGTGCTTGGCCCTACATCAGGCGACCGCGTGCTGGCGCTGGACACAATGGTGATCAACGCGCTGGGTCTGGTGATCATGCTGGGCATCTACAAAGGCGTGCAGATCTACTTTGAAGTGGCCCTGCTCATTGCAATGCTCGGATTTGTTTCGACGGTTGCGATGGCGCGCTTCATCCTGCGGGGAGATATCATCGAATGACACCTCAGATTGTCGGCACCTACATCGCCTCTTTGTCCCTGATCATCGGATCAGGCTTTGTTCTGGTCGGGGCCATCGGACTGTTGAAGTTCAACGACCCGATGACACGCCTGCACGCACCAACAAAGGTTGGCACCTTGGGGATCGGGATGTTGCTGGTGGCATCGGTAATCCACTCTTTCGACATCGGCAAACCATCGATCCATGAGTTCCTGATCATGGCCTTTCTCTTTGTGACGGCACCGATCTCGGCCAACTTTATCGCCAAGGTGAACATCCACCGCAAAGCCTGCGAGACGCCTCCGTCTCCGACAGAAGACAAAACCTGGTCAACGCTCAGCGTCGAACTGGATGAAGGTCCAAGCGAACAGCGCTAGTTGCAAGGGCACAAAAGAAAACGCGCCGCAGATGACTGCGGCGCGTTTCGTTTTTGGTGGTTGAACCGCCCTTACTTCATGGTGATGCGACCATCCGTGTATGGCTGGTATGGCGCGTTTGCGGCCAGATACTCGGCTGTCACATCAGCAAGATCGGGTCCGAAGTCATAGGCATTCGCGGCGCCTTCGAACATCGCATAACCGTCGCCGCCGTTGCGGACGTAGTTGTTGGACACAACGCCGTAGGTCGCAGCAAGATCAATCGGTGCACCGCCTACCATCACGTCAGAGATGCGCGAACCGGCTTCGGCAGATGCGTCAACCGCAAAGGTCATACCTGCCACCTGCGGGAAGCGGCCTGCACCTTCTTCGATCTGGCTGACACCGTTTTCCAGGGCAGCCACGATGTCGGCACCGGTCACTTCGAAGGTCGAGAGCGTGTTCTGGAATGGCAGAACCGTCAGGACTTCGCCCATGGTGATTTCACCGGAGTCGATAGACGCCCGCAGACCACCGCCGTTCTGGATGGCAATCTGGATGCCCTGATCGGCCACGCGGTCAAGCATCGCATCGGCGACAAGGTTACCCATCGGGCATTCCATGGCACGACAGACCGAACGGTCACCTTCGATCGCTTCGGAAGCATCGGCGACAATGCGGTTCTTCATCTCTTCGATGGGGCCCGCCAGTTCGGCAACACGCGCAACAGCAGCTTCATCTTCAGCGACGCTGGCATCGAGAAGGATCGTATCGCCTGTTGCAGAGGTCACGTTGCCAGCATCGTCAAAGACCAGCGTCAGATGGCCGATATACTTCGAGTACGCATAGGCCTGCACGATGGGCACACCGTTCACCATGGTCGGGTAGGCCATCGCACCTTCTTCGGTGTTCGAGAACAGCGTGTGCGAGTGTCCGCCAACAACAGCGTCGAGACCTGAAACGGCTTCAGCAATGGCAGTGTCTTTGGACACGCCGACATGGGTCAGGGCAATGATCTTGTCGACGCCTTCGGCCTCAAGTGCAGCCACATCAGCCTGAAGACTTTCGATCTCGTTGGTGAAGATCACAGCGTTGGACGGGCTGGAGGTTTCCTGCGTGTCCACCGCAAGGGCCGAAATAATCCCGATGCGCTGACCACCGACTTCAAGCACGACATGGTTCTCGACCTGACCGGCCAGAACGTTCGAGCTGGACACGTCAATGTTGCCCGAGATCACAGGGAAGGACACGTTGTCGGTCAGCTTGCGCAGGCCCTCGTCTCCATCGTCGAACTCGTGGTTGCCGACAGCCATGACATCATAGCCGATCTGTTCCATAAACTCGGCTTCCACATCGCCCTTGTAGGTCGTGTACATCAGGCTGCCCTGATATTGGTCGCCGGCATCCAGCAGGACCACGTTCTGCCCGGCGAGTTCCTCGCGCAGTTCGTTGATCTTGGTGATGACGCGGGCGATGCCGCCAAAGCATTTTCCTTCGGCGTTGTCCTCTGCATTACAGGTGGAATCGAAGCGGTTGATCGGCTCGATCCGGCTGTGCAGGTCGTTTGTGTGAATGATGTGCAGCGTGTAGTCGGCAGAAGCAGCCCCCGCCGTCAGCGCCAGCGCACATGTGGTTGTCAGGATTCTTGTTAGCATTTGGAAATGATCCCCCAGTGTTGGAATGAACGCAGCTTGTCGAGGGCAAGAATGAGAGTCAAATCCTATCAGCCCTGCCCCTGCGTCACTGCGTGATGGCCCATGTGTCTGCCCAATTTGTAACAGGCGCTTGACGATTGAGGACGCAAACGCCATCACGCGCCCATGTTGATCTACAAGATATTCCGCGCCGATGAATGGGCGCATCTGCAGGCCGCGGGCGAGACAGCTGGCGCACCGATTGATCTGGCCGATGGCTATATCCATTTCTCGACAGCCGAGACCGTCGCCGAAACCGCGGCGAAATACTTTGCAGGTGTCGAGGGGCTGATGCTGATCGCGGTCGAAACCGAAGGGCTTGACCCGCTCGAATGGGAACCTGCCCGCGAAGGTGTTCTTTTCCCGCACCTCTACCGCAAGATGACGATGGCAGATGTCGTTTGGTTTCAGGCACTGCCGCTTGTGGACGGTGTGCACCAGTTTCCGGAGCTTTCATGAAAGCACTTGAGACTCTCGGCCTTGCTGCCCTGCGGCGCATCGACCCCGAGACAGCCCATGGGCTAGCGCTGAAGGCGCTGAACACCGGATTGGGTCCACGGTCGGGTCCTGTGACCTCGGACCGGCTGAAGACCTCGCTGGCGGGACTATCCCTTCCGAACCCTGTCGGTCTTGCTGCCGGTTTCGACAAGAACGCGACCGCGTTGCAGGCGCTGGCAAAAACCGGCTTTGGCTTTCTGGAAGTTGGCGCCGCCACACCGCGCCCGCAGCCAGGCAACCCCAAACCGCGCCTGTTCCGGCTGGCGCAGGATCAGGCTGCGATCAACCGCTTCGGCTTCAACAACGACGGGATGGAGGCCATTGCAGGTCGCCTCGCCATGCGACCCAAAGCTGCGGTGATCGGGCTGAACCTTGGTGCCAATAAGGACAGTCAGGACAAAGCGGCCGATTTTGCCAAGGTCCTTACCCGCTGCGGTGCGGTCGTCGATTTCGCGACGGTCAATGTCTCTTCACCCAACACCGAGAAACTGCGCGACCTGCAGGGGAAGGCAGCCCTGTCGGCCCTGCTGGCCGGTGTCATGGACGCCCGCGCCGCACTGGCTGATCCTCTACCGGTCTTTCTCAAGATCGCACCCGATCTTTCGCCTGACGAACTGGCGGATGTCGCAGATGTGGCGAATACCTCCGGCGTGGCGGGAATCATTGCAACGAACACCACTCTTGCCCGCGACGGGCTGCATGGGCCGCATCAGGCCGAAGCAGGCGGGCTGTCAGGACAGCCGCTTTTTGAGAAATCGACACGGGTGCTTGCGCAGCTTGCCGGAATGACCGAACTGCCCATCATCGGCGTGGGCGGAGTTGGATCGGCGGAACAAGCCTATCAGAAAATCCGTGCAGGTGCCGCGGCCGTCCAGCTCTATACCGCTCTGGTCTATGGTGGCATCTCACTGGCGGGCGAGATCGCTGCCGGTCTGGACAAACTGCTGGCGCGCGACGGTTTTGCGACTGTCGCTGATGCTGTCGGCTCAGGCCGCAGCGACTGGACCTGAACGAGGGCGGTCGGCCTCTGCCTCAAGTGCCGGGTATTTCCACGCGAGCGTCGCGCCGCGCACCACAAAGCTGAAGAGCAAACCCATCCACAATCCGTGGTTCTGGAACAGTGCCATTAATGGAATGACGGCGGCGAAGTAGGCCACAGCCGAGACAATCATCATGTTGCGCATGTCCTTCGTGCGGGTCGCACCGATAAAAATGCCGTCCAGCATCCAGGCCGCGACACCGACAATGGGGGCCGCAACCATGTAAGGCAGATAGTTCCGTGCGGCATCCTGCACCTCGGGCGCAGTTGTCATCACGTCAATCGCAGCGCCACCGAACAAGGCGAATGACAACGCCAGACCCGCACAGATGGCGGCGCCCCAAAAACTGCTCAGCAAGGCCGAGCGGCGCAGGGTAGATCGTGCCCGCGCACCCAGTGCGTTCCCAACCATAGCCTCGGCCGAAAAGGCAAAACCGTCCAGTGCGTAGGCTGTCACATGCAGGAACTGCAAGAGGATCTGGTTGGCAGCCAGTTGGACGTCACCAAAGTCCGCGCCAAAGAAAAGAAAGCTCACAAAGATCGCCTGCAAGAGGACGGATCGGATCAGGATATCGGAATTCACCAACGCCATGTGCTTGAGACGCACCACGTCGAAAACACGTGCGACCGACAGCCAGGCCGCGCGCCCGAAGACACCGCGACAGAACCAAAGGCCCAACAGCAACCCGCCCCATTCCGCAATGAACGTGGCCCAGGCCACACCCTCAACGCCCCAACCCAACGTCAGGCCCAGCCAGTAGCTCAGCACAATGTTGCCGCCATTCATGGCGACCTGCAGAACAAGCACCGCCTTGGTGCGTTCCTGTGCGATCAGCCAACCGGTGATGCCGTAAAGTGCGATGGTGGCTGGCGCTGACCAGACGCGGATCTGCATATAGTCGCGGGCCAGAGCCTCGACCTCGGCGCTTGCGGGGGACACCCAGAAGGCACCGCGAAAGATGAGCACCTGTAGGACGATGATCAGCGCGCCCGCCGACAGGCCGATCAGCAAAGCGCGTGAAAGCAGCGCGTCGACTTCATTGCGGTCACCCTCGCCCGCTGCCTGACTGGTCAGCCCGGTCGTGCCCATCCGCAGGAACCCGAAAATCCAGTAGACGGCCGAAAGGATCACCGCGCCAATGCCGACAGCGCCGATCGGCGCAGCCTCGCCCAGTTGCCCCACAACGGCCGTATCAACGACCCCAAGGATCGGGACCGTGGCATTGGAGAGAACAATTGGCAGGGCAATGCCCAAGACCCGCCGATGGGTCACGGGTGTAACGTCAGCCATCGCGTTCGGGCATCAGAAAGTGGCCAGTGGCCTGAATGAAGGGGCGCTCACGGTTGTCCTGCCATGCCTCGACCCGCACAGAGGCATAGCGTCGTCCAAAGCGGTTGACCCGCGCGCGCGCGTAGGCGTCGCGCGGCAGGCCCGAGCGCAGGTAGTCCACACTGAAGTCGATTGTCTTGGGCAATTGGATGCGCGGGCTGTCCTCATTGAACTTGCCGGCTTCCATGTCCTCCCAGATCATCGCCCAGCTGAGTTCGATGATCGCTGTGACCTCAAGAAAGGCTGACGTCACGCCACCATGCAGGGCTGGCAGCATCGGATTGCCGATCAACTTGTCAGCATAGGGCATGATTGCGGTCAGTTCATCTCCGCGCCGGTCGATCTGGATGCCAAGAAACTGGATGTATGGCACACCGGCGACCAGCCGTTGCAAGGCCGCGTCGCGGCGCTGTTTGACGACCTGCACCGGTTCGGGACGACGGCTCATGGCTTGCCCCTTTCAATTGTGAAGGCACCTGTGGCCGCGGCGACAGGGCGTGTCGGATCGCCGTCTACGGCGGTCGCACGCACAAAAGCCACCGAACGGGTCACATGGTAGCATTCCGCCGTGGCAGTGATCGTATCGCCGGGCTTGGCAGGGCGCATATAGTCGATCCGCAGATCAAGCGTGGCGGTCGCAAGGGCGGCGGCCGGATGCGCCATCACAGCAGCCCCTGCACAGGTATCCATCAGGGCCGATACCGCGCCGCCATGAATCACACCGGTTTCGGGATCGCCAACGAGGCGCGGGTCATAGGCCATCGTGATCGTGGCTTTGCCGTCGGCAATCTCGGTCAGCTTCATGCCCAGCTCTTTGGCGTGCGGGATGGCTTCGATGAATTGTCGCGCGATCTTGTCGCGCCGCTCTGACTGTTCGTCGGCCATTTGTGTTCCTTCTGCTTGAGCACCGCGTTAGCCGTTTTCGCCAGCTTTGACCAGATTTCCGGTCCGCGCATATCCCGTTGTGCCACCGAAAAACTGACGTTACGATGATGAGAGGGAGACAAAGATGCCAGAAATACGCCTGTCATTTAAGGAAATGTGCGCGAAATTCGACGTCACACCGCGCACGCTCCGGTATTATGAGTATATCGAGCTTCTTGCCCCTGAAAAGGAAGGACGGGCCCGGTTCTACGGGCCTCGCGAACTGGCACGAATGACCTTGATCCTGCGTGGCCGTCGTTTCGGGTTTTCGCTTGAAGACATCCGCCAGTGGCTGCTGATCTACGAGCATGAAGGCACGCAGGCGCAGATGCACGAGTGGGTCGCGCTGGCAGACCGTCAACTTGTGGAACTGGCCGAGCAGAAAAAACAGCTCGAAGACACGATAACCGAGTTGCAGAATCTGCGCGACGAAACGGCCAAGACTCTCGGCTAGGGTCGCAGTCCATAGCGGGCGACCTTTCACAATCCTGTCAATTTGCCCTGCGGCAAAGGCACCCCATTGCCTTTGGAACGCCATCTGCGTGATAGACGAACTGCTTTGCACTCCTGATCTGCGGCTATATTTAAAACGTTTGCAACTGCCACCTCGCGAATTGGTGCGGTATAAAAATTGCGCGCAAACAGGCCGTATTTTTGCTGACCTTTCGTCAAGCCGTTCGTGACGCCACGTTACGTTTACGTGCACGTCAACTTTGCTTGTATGGTGACGACATCCCTCGCAAGTGCGTGACATTCGACAAACGCACATAGGAATGACGATATGACGACCGATACGCTGAATATTCGTGAGATGTGTGACGCATTTGATGTGACACCACGTACGCTTCGCTTTTACGAAGCCAAAGAGCTGCTTTTCCCGATCCGCGAGGGACAAAAGCGGTTGTTCACCAAGCGCGACCGCGCGCGCCTCAAGCTGATCCTGCGCGGCAAGCGCTTTGG
>CAZOMZ010000072.1:0-6459 GCA_964581065.1 uncultured Loktanella sp.
AGAAGATCGGCACGGTCAGCAGGATCATCGAAAGGCTGTCCATCAGGCAGCCCAAGATCAGGTAGAAGACAAGGATCAGTACCATGACCATCCATGGGCTAAAGCCTTGGGCGGTGACCCATGCCGAGAGTTCCTGCGGCACCTGCGTCAGCGCGAGGAAACCATTGTAGAAAGCCGCGCCCAGCACGATGAAGAAGATCATACCGGTGCCGGTGGCGGTCTCGTAGATGCTTTCCTTGAGAACGCGCAGGTTCAGTGTCCCCGAGAACAGCGCAATCAGGCCTGTGCCAAGCGCACCGACCGCCGCCCCTTCGGTGGGCGTGAACCAGCCGTTGTAGATGCCACCCACAACAAGACCAAAGACCAACAGGACAGGCCAGACTGCCGCAAATGCCTTGACCCGCGCACCATAGGGCATCTTTTCCTTGGTGCCTGCCTGATCAGGGAACAGTCGGACGTAGATCGCAATGGTGATCATGTAACCGACTGCCGCCATGATGCCCGGAATGATCGCAGCGGCAAAGAGCTTGGCGATGTTCTGCTCGGTGAGGATCGCGTAGATCACAAGGATCACAGATGGCGGGATCAGGATACCAAGCGTGCCGCCGGCCGCCAGTGTCGCCGTCGAGAACCCGCCCGAGTAGCCGTATTTGCGCAGCTCAGGCAGCGCCACGCGGCTCATCGTGGCGGCGGTGGCGAGTGACGATCCGCAGATGGCGCCGAAACCGGCACAGGCGCCTACCGCAGCCATGGCCATCCCGCCCTTGCGGTGCCCGAGCCATGCCTCGGCCGCTTTGAAGAGGGACCGCGACATGCCGGAGTGTGTCGCGAATTGCCCCATCAGCAGGAACATCGGGATGATCGACAGGCTGTAGTTGCTGAAGGTCGAATAGACCTCTGACTTCAGCCGCGCCATGAACACCGTCGTGCCGTCTGTCGCCAGCCACAGCCCCCCGATCCCGCAAAGCAGCATCGCAAGGCCAATCGGCGCGCGCAGGAAGATCAGCGCCAGAAGCACCGGAAAGGACAGATAACCAAGGGCCAGATCGCTCATATCTCGCGTTGCCCCGTCAGGCGCATTGCGGCGCAGTAGATGCTTACAATCGCCGCAGCGGCCGCCGCCACAAGGCTTGCCGCATAGGCCCACCAGATCGGGAACTGGATCAGATAGGTTGTCTCGCCGTAACGCAGCTTGTCCTGTAAGCCGGCATAGAGGCGCCATGTGATCAGAACGATGATCACCGCCATGACCAGGCTCCAGAAGGTGCCAAGGGCGCGGTTGACGCGCGGCCCCATGCCGGAGGTAAAGACATCCACCTTGGCATGCGCGCCCGACAGCTGGGTCAGCGGCAGGAAGGCGAAGATGGTAAAGGCCATGCCCGCCTCGACCAGTTCGAAATCGCCCAAAATCGGACCGATCCCGAGACCTATCAGCCAGTCACCCAAGCCGCCCAGCCAGCCGCTATGTGCGGTATCTGCCAGTTCGCGCCCCGCCACGCTGACGCACACCATCAGCACCAGCGCGCAGAGCACAACGCCGCCCAAAAGCGCCATGGCCCGTGCCAGTCTGTCGATCAGTTTGTGCAGCACGTCCCTGCCCCGCCGGAAACCTCGGGGGTCAGTTACCTGTGTTGTTCGCTTCAATCAATGCGACAGCCTCGCGATAGAGCCCTGCGCCGTCGATCCCTGCAGCATCGGCTTCGGCAATCCACGCATCAATCGTAGGTGCAGCCGCCTCGGCCCAAGCGGCGGTCTGGTCGGCATCCAGCGTGATGATGGTGTTACCACGCGCCTCTGCAATCGCCCGCGCGGGCCCGTCTGCGGCCTGCTGCGTGCGGCCCGCAAAGGCCGAGAACTCCAGACCGGAATTGGCATCAATCACCGCCTTCAGGTCATCCGGCAGTGCCGCATAGCTGTCCTTGTTCATCGCAAAGATGAAGGCCAGCGTATAAAGCGCGTTGCCGGTAAATTCGGTGTGGTTGCTGACAAGTTCCTCGACCTTGAGCGAGGGCATCACCTCCCACGGGATCACAGCACTTTCGATCACACCGCGCGACAGCGATTCCGGCACCGCAGGCACCGGCATCCCGACCGAGGTTGCGCCAAGGTTGGTGAAGAGCGTCGTTGTCGTCCGCGACGGCGCGCGCAGTTTCAGCCCGCGCAGGTCGGCGACCTCGGTGATCGGACGGTTGGAATGGATCACGCCGGGCCCATGCACCCAGAGACCCAGCGGTTTGAAGTCAGCAAAGTCCGTATCCATCATGCGCGCTTCGGCCAGTTGCCAATAGGCGCGGCTGGTGGCCTCGGCATCAGGTGAGATGAAGGGCAATTCGAACACCTCAAACTGCGGGAAGAGGCCCGGTGTGTAGCCTGCCACGGTCCAGACGATATCGGCAACACCGTCGATCACCTGATCGATCAACTGAGGCGGCGTGCCGCCAAGCTGCATGGAGGGATATCGCTCGACGCGGATACGTCCGTTGCTGTCGGCCTCGACCTTATCCGCCCAGACGTCGAGAATCTGCGCAGGCACAGTGGATTGCGCGGGCAGGAACTGGTGCAGGCGCAAGGTCACTTCTTGCGCAGCGGCAGTGGTGGCAAGGGATGCGGCAGCCAGAAGGCCCAGCAGGGTGCGGCGGGTGGTGGTCATGGCGGTTTCTCCGTCCAAAGGGATGCAGTTGCGGCGACTAAATCAGACTATCCGAGTCTCAACCGGCGCAAAATCGCCAATCGTGCCACGTAAAACGTCACCACGCACCACAGGGCCCACGCCTGCGGGGGTGCCGGTCATGATCAGATCGCCCGGATGCAGGGTATAAAGGGTCGAGAGGTCAGCGATCAGTTCGGGGATGGACCAGACCATATCTCCCAGCGTGGCCTGCTGGCGGGTCTCGCCGTTGACCTCCAGCGCGATGACAAGATCGTCGATTGGCGTGCCCCCTGCCTTGGGCGTCAGCGCCCCGAGGATCGCTGCATTGTCAAAGTCCTTGCCGGTATCCCAAGGACGGCGCTTGTCCTTGGCGGCGGCCTGCAGGTCACGGCGGGTCATATCAAGACCGCAGCCGTAGCCGAAGACATGGGACATGGCGTCGGACTGCGTAATGTCCTTGCCGCTTTTGTCCAGCGCCACGACCAGTTCCATCTCGTGATGCAGATCGTTGGTGCGCGGCGGATAGGGCATGTCCTGCCCCGACAGCAGCACCGCATGGGCGGACTTGGTGAAATAGAACGGCGCTTCGCGGTCGACCTCATGCCCCATTTCCTTGGCGTGGTCGGCGTAGTTGCGGCCCACACAGAAGATGCGGCCAACGGGAAATCCGGCGGCAGCGATCACAGGCAGCACGGGGGCGGGTCTGGGCGGAAACAGCAGGTCGGTCATGGCGGGTCTCACGTGTGGGTGTTGAAGCGGTCAGGGGCATAGCATATCTGCCTTGCACGCGATAACCTTGCGCAAACAACAGGGCAAGCCCCTGCCCTGACCCTGCCTTTACTTGGAGCCTGTCCTGCAATGCGCGCGTCACTTCCTCCGCTGGACGATCTGCTCGCCTGTCCGCAGTGCGACACGCTGCACCGCGCGCAGGACCTGCCAGCCAATGCGCGGGCCCATTGCCAGCGCTGCGGCGTTCTGCTGATGACATCACAGCCGGATGCGATCGTGCGGATTCTGGCGCTCGCGGCGACGGCCTTTATTCTGATGATTGCAGCCGTCAGCTTTCCGTTCCTGACACTGGATGCAGGCGGCATGAACAATGCAACCTCGGTGATGGACGCGGTTCTGGCCTTCCGCGGCGGCTATGCCTTTCCGCTGGCCGTCGCGGTGGCCTTCTTCATCATCGTCATTCCGCTGATGCGTCTGTCGGCGCTCATCTACGCGCTTGGTCCGCTCGCGCGGTCGGCCCACCCGCGCCCGCTGGCGCGAGAGGCCTTCGGTTTTGCCGAACGGCTGCGCCCCTGGAGCATGGCTGAAATCTTTATTGTCGGGGTGACCGTCGCGCTGGTGAAGGTTGCGGGCCTGGCTGTTGTGACGATCGGCCCGGCATTCTGGGCCTTTGCCGGTGTCGTGGTCATAACGGTTCTGAAAGACCAACTGATTTGCAGGTATTCGATTTGGGAAACGCTGGACAAAGCAACGGATTGATCTCCGCCAAGGATGCCGGTCTTGTGGCCTGCCAGCGTTGCGGACAGGTGCATGCCATGGGCGCGACCAGCTGCAAACGCTGTGGCGGCGCCTTGCAAAGCCGCGACAGTCAAAGCCTGCAACGGGTCTGGGCATGGCTGCTGGCTGGGATCATTGCCTATATTCCGGCCAATCTCTATCCGATGCTGCTGACCTCGACCTTGGTCGAAAGGTCCGAAAGCACGATCCTTGGCGGTGTTGTCGAACTGGTGGAATACGGCTCTTACGGGGTGGCGGCGATTGTCTTTATCGCCTCTGTGATGATCCCGATGGGCAAGTTTCTGGTGATCGGCTATCTGGCAATCAGCGTGCAGCGCGGCTGGCTGGAGCGGCAACACCAGCGGCATCGCGCCTATGAGGTGGTCGAATTCATCGGGCGCTGGTCCATGATCGACGTCTTTGTCGTCGCAATTCTGTCGGCACTGGTGCAACTCGAAACAATCGCTACGATCAACCCGGGGATTGCCGCTGTCAGTTTTGCACTTTCTGTGATTTTCACGATGCTGGCAGCGCAGGCATTCGACTCGCGGCTGATCTGGGACGCGCAAGGACATCGGGATGAGTGACACACCGCCAAACGCTCCGGCACCGCTGGACATCCGCTCTGGAAAGGAGCGGCCCGCCGCGCGTTTGTCGCTGGTCTGGATCGTGCCGCTGATTGCGCTCGCCGTCTCGCTTTGGGCTGCATGGCAAAGCTATGCCGACCGCGGCACCCTGATCACCATCAGTTTCGAAAACGCTTCGGGCGTTGTCGCAGGCGAAACCAAGATCAAATACCGCGACGTGGACGTGGGCGAGGTCGAGAGGGTGGAGTTCTCGGAAGGGCTGACCGATGTTCTGGTGCATGCGCGTATCGACAAGACTGTGGCCCCTTTCCTTGATGATGACGCACAGTTCTGGGTGGTGCGGCCCGATGTCTCGGTCCGCGGGATCACGGGTCTTGAAACAGTCCTGTCGGGTGTTTTCATCGAAGGCAACTGGGACACTGACGCCGATGTGCAGCAATACCAGTTCACAGGCATGGATTCGCCGAACCTGACGCGTGCCAACCAGCGCGGGACGCGCGTTGTCTTGCGCGCCGATGACGGCGGCAGCATCGCCGCAGGTGCGCCGGTTCTGCACAAAGGCATCGAAGTCGGCTACCTTGAAGAACCCGAGCTGTCCTTTGACGGGCGGCAGGTGGTCGTGTCCGCCTTTATCGAAAGCCCCTATGACCGCCGCCTGACCACGGCCACGCGATTCTGGGACACCTCCGGGTTCAGCGTTTCTTTCGGCGCGAACGGTGTGTCGCTCAACGTCAGTTCACTTGCCTCGCTGGTCGAAGGCGGGATTGCCTTTGACACGCTTGTGTCAGGCGGATCACCCATCAACGACGGACACCGCTACGATATCTTCGAAGACCGTCAGGCCGCGCGTGAAAGCCTGTTCAACGACCCCAATGCCGAAGTGCTGGAAGTCGCTGTCCTCTTTGAGGACACGGTAAGCGGTCTGGCAGCCGGTGCCGCCGTGCGCCTGCAGGGTATCCGCGTCGGCGAAGTCAGCAGCCTTAACGCCATCGTCGTGGGCGAAGGCGAGCGTGCGCAGGTCCGGCTGCAAGCGGTGCTGGCCATCGAACCGTCACGTCTGGGCATGGAAGCCGAAGCCAATGCTGAAAACGCGCTCAACCTGCTTTCCGATCTTGTGACGCGCGGCCTGCGGGCCCGGATGGTCACCGGCAACATCCTTGCAGGCACATTGGATATCGAACTGGTGCAGGTGGATGACGCCCTGCCTGCGATCATCAATCTGACATCGGGTGAATATCCGGTGATCCCGACCACCGCCTCGCAGATCTCGGACGTGGCCGCCACCGCCGAGGGACTGCTGGCCCGCGTCAATGCCCTGCCGGTCGAGGAACTGCTGGATCGGGCGATCAGCCTGATGGACAGCATGGAACGCTTCGTCAACGACGACGCAACCCGCGCCACACCGGGATCCTTTGTCGCCCTCATGGATGAGGCACGCGCGCTGGTGGCCTCGGATGATCTGCAAGCCATTCCCACGGACTTGCGCACGGCAATTGTCGATCTCAACCGCCTGATCAGCGACGCCAACGACAGCGGGCTGGTCGCCGATCTGGATACCGCGCTGGTGGCCGTCACCGACGCGGCCAACAATATCGAGGTGGCCACCCGCAACCTGCCGCAAATCACAGCCGATCTCGAGGTTCTGACCCGTCGCGCCACCGAACTCGAGCTTGAGGCCCTCGTGGCCTCGGCCAATGACACGCTGAATGCGATTGA
>CAZOMZ010000072.1:6559-8346 GCA_964581065.1 uncultured Loktanella sp.
ATTCAAGACGCCGCCGATGCGGTGACCGCCCTTGCGCGCCAGATCCAGCGCAACCCCAACTCACTCCTGACAGGACGCTAAGATGAAATCTGCCCTGCCCCTCGCCCTTGCCGCTTTGCTTGCCGGCTGCGCCGGCCCCATCGACCGACTGGCGCTCAGCCCGCAGCCCTCGTCGCTGGAACTGCGCCCGCTGGTGGGTTCGGCGATGGTGCGCACTGTCTCGCTGCCCGCTTATGCCGCTGCCGAGGAAATCGCGCTGGAACAGGCGGGCGGGCTGATTGCGACGAATGACGATGTGCTTTGGGCGGATGAACCGGAACGGGCCGTCACCCTGTTCCTGACGCAAAGCCTGTCCGACATCCTCAATACGACAGTCGGGCCGGAGCCATGGCCCTTTGTCGGCCTGCCGGATGCCTCGATTGATGTGCAGGTGTCCCAGATGCTTGCGGGTGCGGACGGGAACTTTCGCTTGACGGGGCAATTCTATGTCGGCGGCGACGGACGGGACTTCCGCAATACGGCCGACAGTTTCGACATTCGCGTCGCCATGGCGGACCAGTCGCTGGGCAGCATCAGCGCGGCACAGTCCGCCGCACTGGTGCAACTGTCGGAAATGATCGCGCGCCGCCTGGGCCGCTAGACGAGGCTGACCCAGGCGCCGTCGCGCTTGGACGAGCGCACGCAGGCATCGACGAACTGCATGCCCTTCAAGCCGTCCTGCACGGTGGGATAGAGCACATCCGCGCCGACAGCGCGGCCCTCGCGGTGCGCTTCGATGGCGTCTGCGGCCTCACGGTAGATCGTGGCGAAACCTTCCAGATAGCCTTCGGGATGGCCGCCGGGGATGCGCGTCACGCGTGCAGCGTCTGATGTGCTGCCTGCCCCGCCACGGGTCAAAAGCTGCTTTGGCTGGCCCAGTTCCGTGAACCACAGCTGGTTGGGATTTTCCTGCGCCCACTCCAGCCCCGCCTTTTCGCCATAGACCCGCAGGCGCAACCCGTTCTCGTTTCCGGGCGCCACCTGCGAGCACCAGAGCATCCCGCGTGCACCACCGGCAAAGCGCATCATCACATGGGCGTTGTCGTCCAGCGCGCGCCCGCCCACAAAGGCCTGCAAATCAGCCGAAAGACTCTCCAATTCCAGCCCTGTGACAAAGCTCGCAAGGTTGAAGGCATGTGTGCCGATATCGCCGGTCGATCCGCCAATCCCGGACCGCGCTGGATCGGTGCGCCAAGCGGCCTGTTTGCTGTCGTCGGCCTTGCTCAACCAGTCCTGCGGATATTCCACCTGCACCACACGGATCTTACCCAAACGGCCCTCAGTGACCATCTGGCGCGCCTGCCGCATCAGGGGATAGCCGGTGTAATTGTGGGTCAGCACGAAAAGCGCGTCACTCTCCTCGGCCACCTTCACCAGCTTTTTGGCATCCGCCATGGTCGCTGTCAGCGGCTTGTCGCAGATGACATGGATGCCGCGCTTGAGGAATTCGCGGGCAGCGGCATAGTGAACGTGGTTTGGGGTGACAATCGCAACCGCCTCGATCCCGTCTTTCAGGCGCGCCTCGCGGATCGCCATGGCCTTGAAATCGTCATAGGTGCGTGCGTGGTCCAGCCCCAGTGCCGCCCCCGAAGCCCGCGCCTTTTCCGGTGTCGAGGACAGCGCCCCCGCGACCAACTGAAACCGCCCGTCGATGCGCGATGCAATGCGATGAACGCCGCCAATAAAGGCGTCATTGCCGCCCCCTACCATGCCCAATCGGATCGGTCTCATCACGCCACTCTCCTTAT